>JAZUCP010000109.1:0-2310 GCA_045639165.1 Acetatifactor sp.
TCCTGAGATCGTTGCTATGCTGGGTGCAGCTATTGCAACCTGTATTTCAGACATTCCATTTGATGGTCCTTGTGCCATGACTCAGGTTGGTCTGATCAATGGTGAATTTATCATCAACCCCAGCCAGGAGCAGTGGAAGAATGGCGATCTGAACCTGACTGTTGCTTCTACCACTGAGAAGGTTATTATGATCGAAGCTGGTGCCAATGAAGTACCGGAAGCAAAGATGATCGAAGCAATCTATATGGCTCATGAAGTAAACCAGACCATCATTGCTTTCATCAATAAGATCGTTGCAGAAGTTGGTAAGCCAAAGCATGCATATACAAGCTGTGCAATTCCAGCTGAGATGTTCGAAGCTATGAAGGCAATCGTAACACCTGAAGAGATGGAAGAAGCTGTATTTACAGATGATAAGCAGACACGTGAAGAAAATATCCGTGTGATCACCGCTAAGTTAGAAGAAGCTTTTGCTGAAAATGAAGAATGGTTCGCTATTTTAGGTGAGGCTATTTATCAGTATGAAAAGAAAACTGTTCGTAAGATGATCTTAAAGGATCACAAGAGACCTGACGGACGTAAGATCGATCAGATCCGTAAGTTGGATGCAGAAGTAGATCTGATTCCAAGAGTACATGGTTCTGCTATGTTTACCCGTGGACAGACTCAGATCTGTAATATTACAACCCTTGCTCCTTTATCCGAACAGCAGAAATTAGACGGTTTGGATGAAAATGAAGTTGCTAAGAGATATATGCATCATTACAACTTCCCTAGCTATTCCGTAGGTGAAACAAAAGTTTCAAGAGGTCCGGGACGTCGCGAGATCGGTCACGGTGCACTGGCTGAGAGAGCATTGATCCCTGTTCTTCCAAGTGAAGAGGAGTTCCCATATGCAATCCGTACTGTATCTGAAACCTTCGAATCCAATGGTTCTACTTCTATGGCTTCTACCTGTGCATCTTGTATGTCACTGATGGCTGCAGGTGTTCCGATTAAGAAGATGGTTGCAGGTATCTCCTGTGGTCTTGTAACCGGTGATGCAGATGAAGATTTCGTATTATTGACAGATATTCAGGGTCTGGAAGACTTCTTTGGAGATATGGACTTCAAGGTAACCGGTACTACTGAGGGTATCACTGCAATCCAGATGGATATCAAGATCCATGGTTTGACCAGAGAAATCGTTGAAGGTGCTATCGCAAGATGTCGTGAAGCAAGACTCTTCATTATGGATACTTGTATGAAGCCTGCGATCGCAGAACCTCGTAAGGAAGTTGGTCAGTACGCTCCTAAGATCGTATCCATCCAGATCGATCCTGAAAAGATCGGAGAAGTGGTTGGTCAGAGAGGAAAGACCATCAATGAAATCATCGCTCGTACAGGCGTTAAGATTGACATCACCGATGATGGCAAGGTATCTGTATGCGGAACCGATGCTGCAATGATGGATAAGGCTGTAGAAATGATCAAAATCATTACTACTGAATTCGAAGAAGGTCAGATCTTCAAGGGTAAAGTTGTAAGCATCAAGGAATTCGGTGCATTTATCGAATTTGCTCCAAGTAAGGAAGGTATGGTTCACATTTCCAAGATTGCAAAGGAAAGAATCAACCATGTAGAAGATGTACTTACATTAGGTGATGTTGTAACCGTTGTTTGTCTTGGTAAAGATAAGATGGGAAGAATCAGCTTCTCTATGAAGGATGTTGCACAGAATTAATTTTAAAGTAGATATCAGCCGCCGCAGATAAAACTGTGGCGGCTTTGTTCATAGATTTTTTATAAAAATTTAGATTTAAGATATTGCATCCCTCTAAAAAGAAGTGTAGGATTAAGTTTGAAAAAACAAGAATCGAGGATTTTTATGAGAAATTTCAAGGATAAGCTTTATCGTTTTATGCAGGGAAGATATGGTAATGACCAGTTCAATCGTTTTCTGATCATTACAGCCATGGTTTTATTGGTGTTATCCATCTTTTTTGGGGACTTTTTATATGCCATTGCGGCAGTGATCATGATTTATGCATATTACAGAATGTTCTCCAAGAAAACCTATAAAAGAGCTGGAGAAAACCAGAAATACCTGCAGCTGGAGTGGAAGGTCAGAGGGGCGCTTACCAAAAAGAAAAATGAATTAAAGCAGTTAAAGACCCACCGTATCTTTAAGTGTCCCACCTGTAAACAGAAGATAAGGGTTCCAAAGGGCAGGGGAAAGATTGCCATCCGCTGCAGAAAGTGTGGTACAGAGTTCATCAAAAAAAGTTGATGGAGGATGTAGGATATGTTTGGATATATTGTGGTAAATAA
>JAZUCP010000110.1:0-8226 GCA_045639165.1 Acetatifactor sp.
TGCAACTCGCTGGGTACAGTATGGTGTATTTTCTCCGATTCATCGCCTGCATAGTGAATGTAATCCTTTTGCCGGTAAGGAACCATGGAAATTTAATGAGGAAACACGACAAGTGATGAATCATTACTTGAGACTGCGACATGCATTAATTCCTTATCTATATGTTATGAATAAAAGGGTGCATCAGGAGAATCTGCCATTGATCCAGCCTATGTATTATCAGGAACCGGAGCGAGAAGAGGCGTATCAGGTGCCGAACGAGTACTATTTTGGTTCAGAGCTGATTGTTGCACCGATTACGCAACCGATGGATCCAATATCAAAAGCAGCGAAGACAACCGTCTGGCTGCCGGAGGGAGTATGGACTGATTTCTTTACCGGTATGGTATATCATGGTGGAAAAGTGTTGGAAATGTGGAGAGATATCAAACATATTCCGGTTTTGATGAAAGCAGGTGCGATCATTCCTATGAGAAATCAACAGGAGCATGGCAATTCGGTGGAAAATCCTTCCCGTATGGAAGTAAGAATTTTTCCAGCGGCAGACAGTACCTTTACTTTATGGGAAGACAGTGGAGATACGGTTGAAGATTGCCCGGAAAATTGGGCAGTAACAGAAATGCAGCTAAATATCACTGAAAAAAGTTATTTTGTCATCCGAAAGGCAACGGGAAATCTTGGTGTGATTCCCGAAAAGAGAAGTTGGAAGTTAGTGTTTGCCGCAACAGAGCAAAGCAGACCGAAAGTGTATGTAGACGATTTGCCCGAGTCAGCGGTTGTTTCTTACGAGAAAGAAACCAATAGTTTGGTAGTAGAGATTGGGGAAACCGAAGTGACAAAAGAAATCAGGGTTCGTTTTGCACAAGGACTGTGTCAGAAGGAAAAAACATTGGAAGATGGCTGTTATACTGTTTTGGAAAGAGCACAGATGGATTATAGACTGAAAGCTACAGTATACAAAGAAATTCTGGATCACCCGAAAGACGCAGAAAACTATCTGCAGGAAAGGGATATGGACGAAAATGTAAGGGGCTGTTTATTGGAAGTGGTCCGTAGATAATGTAACTTGAGAGAAACCCCATAAGCAAGGGTTTAAATAATAAAAAGGAGGGCTCTCTAAATGAAAAAGAGACAAATTTTAAGTACATTGTTAGCAGTAGCAATGGTATGTACTGTGTTCGCTGGATGCGGACAGCAGGCAGAAGTTTCAGAGGAAAACAGTGCACCGAAAGAAAGCACTGTATCTTCAGAAGCAGAGGAAAGTAAAGTTGTTGAAGAAGAACCAAAAGAACCGGTATTGCTGGAGTGGTACTTCAACGGTAACGGACAGCAGGCTGATACGGAAGAAGTAGAAGCGGCAGTGAATGAACTTTTGAAAGAGTATCCGGGACTAGAGCATGTGAGTATTAATCTGAATGCTTTCCCCGGTGCTGAAATCCCTCAGCAAGTTGCTTTGGCACAGGCGTCGGGAGCACAAATTGATATCCTTTGTAGTGTAAGTCTTGATTTTTACGAACAGGTTGCTCTGGGCAGCTGGATGCCCATAGAGGATTATATCTCCGAGGAATTGAAGGCAGAACTTCCTGAATGGCTGTGGGAAAGAGCTACCGTGGATGGACATATTTACATGGTTCCCAATTATCAGAATGCATTCAACACCCAGTATCTGTTATTCCCGAAGGAGTACATGGATAAGTATGGTAATTATGATGAAATGAAAGCAATTTTGCAGGATGAGAATACCACACTGAGAGAGAAGGCTGACTGCTTGGAGAAATATGTAATGGCAGTAGATGAAGGGGAAGGCGGAGCAAAATATGCAAGTAAGATTGCTATGGATAATACAAGCGGTACTTCGGGCTTCACGTTTACCACGCCATTTGACAAGCTTATAAATAAGTTTATTGTAGTAGATGGTACAAATGAAGTGATTCATGCCCATGAGCAGGATTATTATAAAGAAGAATGGGCAATCTACGCAGATTGGTATGAGAAGGGCATTTATGCACCGGATGGTCTGTCTACTTCCACAGTGAATTACGCATATCAGCACATGATGGATGATATGTCTATGGTATACTGTGCAAAAGAATCGTATGGTTCAGAGGAGCGTGTGGCGCAGTCTTTCACCGAACAGTATGGCTTTGAGGTGGTAGCTATTCAATCTCAGTATGATAACTACATTCAGAACACCTGGGCAGCAGGCGGCAACGGAATCTCTTCCACTTGCGAACATCCTGAGGAAGCTGCAAAGTTCTTAGAGGCCATTACCTGCGGCAGTGAGATGGGCAAAAAGATCTATAACACATTGGTATTTGGGTTGGAAGGAAAGCATTATGAGTTTGTAGATGAAGCGAATGATAGAATCAGAACCTTCGAATATGATGGCAGCCAGGGTGGAATCGACACCTCATATGCAGCTAAGAAATGGGTAATTGGCAACAGCTTTTATGCATATAAAAATCAAGCAGTTACAGATGACCAATATCCGGTGGCAAAAGAATTGAACGAATCCCCTGAGACATTGACTTCTTCTCTGGTAGGCTTCGTGCCGGATACAAGCTCTATCACAACCCTGTTAGAGCAGATTACAGCAGTAGAAAAAGAATATGAATATTCCTTGCCTTTAGGTGTTATGGGAGTTGATGGCTGGGAGGCTTGTTACGATGAATATATGAATAAGCTGAAAGTTGCCGGTCTGGATGAAGTAAAGGCGGAATTGCAGAAACAATTAGATGAATATTTGGCGAATAAGTAATCATAGACAAACTTGGCATGGATTTAAGTGAGGAACTGATCATTGCAAGTGCAAAGAAGACCGGCAAGGTTGTTACTGTAGAAGAACATTCTGTAATCGGTGGTCTTGGCAGTGCAGTCAGCGATTGCCTCTCTGCAAAATGCCCGACTCTGGTAAAGAAGATCGGTATGCAGGATGTATACGGCGAATCCGGCCCGGCGGCAGCTTTGGTTGAGAAATACGGTTTGGATGCCAAGGGAGTTTACAAGACTGTGAAGGAATTTATGTAGCAGATAATTGCAAAGCAGAATGCTTTGTAATTTAACATAAGTTAATATGGTGTTTAAGAATGACCTTGTAGGCTGAAGAGGCTTGCAAGGTCATTTTGATGCCTGTGCAGACCAGCTTTTTAACCATATGTTCTTCATGATACAAGACCTTGCCCAGGATGATGGTAACCACTGCAGAGCTTTGCTTGATCAGGGTCATGACAGTGACCGGGCTTGCAGGGGCGGAATTGGCAATAAATAATATACAAAAATAGAAAATAAATGATGATATTTTTATTGAATAAAGTTAATATATATAGTATAATTATGTTGCGTAAAAAATAGTGTTGATGTGCTTCAGAAAGTTGGAAAAATTTTATAAAAAAAGTTGATATTATTTATTATTCGGAATATAATTAAATGTAGATAGAGTTTCTATCTTCAGGAGAGCTCCTACCAATAAGTGGAGGGTTTAACAACCGGAGAGTTCCTGCCGTTTAAGTGGAAGGTTTAACAACAAGAGGCATCTTAGAGGATGCTTCTTTTATTTTGTAGAAAAGAGGATTATATGCAATTATATAATGTTTCAGATGAATACATAAAGTTTCTAAGAAAGAAGTTCCCAAGAGTGTATTCAAATAAAGAGAATACGCGTGTGCATACAAGAAAATATTTGGGTGTTGTGTTGGAAATAGAGACACACAAATATTATATTCCATTATCTTCGCCCAAGGATAAACATGATTATATAATGGTGAATGGAATAAAAACAATACGTAAAGATTCGCTTATTGTTATGAGAATTGTTTCGGGATCTAAAAATAATATGGAGTTGAAAGGTACATTGCAGATTGGAACAATGATACCTGTGCCAGATATTGCAATTGAGTTATACGATGTTGAAAAAGAACCAGATCAGGCGTACAAAGATCTTGTTAATGAAGAAATTATTTACATACGTAAACATGAGAAGGATATCATAAAAAATGCCAAAGTATTGTATGGAAAGAAAAAAGCTGGGGGAGAGAATAAAGTAATTCAAAATTGCTTGGATTTTCAAGCCTTAGAAGCAGAGTGCGACAAGTGGAGTATTTTGGCTAAGGATTGCTTACAAAATAAATAGCTATCTGGCTTAGCGGCAGCTCTGGCTGGGAGATTGAATTTTAGTTTACACCACCGCCAGTGCAATTCCCGCCAGAATAATCCCCGCACAGATCAGTTTCTTGGCAATGTGTTTCTCATGGTAGAGCACTTTGCCGAGAATAATGGTGACAATGGCGGAGCTTTGCTTAATCAGAGTCATAACAGTGACCTTGCTTGCCGGGTCGGAGTTGGCTATGAATAAGAGGCGGTCGCCCAATACCAATGAAAAGCTTAAAAGGTAGATCCAGGGATTGGAAACTACCTTTTTTATTTCCGGTTTTTCCCGACGGATCAGGATAAAGCCCAGATACATAATAGAAAGGGTCAGCATGAACCAAAACTGCAGTGCGGAGCTGGTGATCAGGCCGGTTGACATAATATATTTATCCAGAGTCCCGGAGATGGCATTTAAAAAGCAGGAAAGGAACAGTAGCCAGATCAATTTGATGCTGTAGGTTTCCTTGCTTTCAGAGGTTTTGCGGTTGGCAAGATAAAGTCCCGCAGCTACCAGGACCAGACTGATCAGTCCCTTTAAAGTAAGGGACTCATGGAGAAAGATCACGCCCATAAGGGTGGAAAAAATCACCCTGGACATATCCGTTACCCCATAGATGCTTACCGGAATCTTCTTAATCACCGTAAAAGAAAGAATCCAGGCCACAAAAATAGAACCGGATTTCACCAATATCCATCCCAAAATGGAAAGGGGTATGTCAAAAATCCCCTTCGCAGTAGGAATGGACATAAGAAAACCGATAAAAGTATATGCAAACAGGGAAGTCAGAACATTTACATTTTTTAAAAGATTCTTTTTGATAGGTTCTCTCGTTCCCTTTAATACACCGTAAAGTATGATAAATATAATCCAGAGTTCCAAAACTGAGTCCTCGCTTTTTCTAAGTAATAAGGCAAACTTTTGCCTGGCAATGCATACTTTGAGCATTATACGACAAGTGAGGAATTTTTTCAATGAAAATCCGCCATACTAATTCAAAAAAGCAGGTGTATCTATGAGTATATTAATGATTAAGAATGGAAATATTCACAATGCAATTCAGGGACAAGCCTTTGTGGCAGATATTTTGGTGGTGGAAGGTAAAATCGTAGAAATTGGAGAAAATATCGGGGTGGAAGCGAAGACTGTGCAGATACTGGATGCCACAGGTTTAGATGTTTATCCCGGTTTTATCGACGCTCACTGCCATATCGGTCTGGACGGTTATGGGATTGGCTTTGAGGGAGAGGATTTTAATGAAATGGGAGATCCGGTGACGCCGGATCTTTCGGCGATTGACGGGATCAACCCTCAGGATGTTACCTTTGAACAGGCCAGAGGCGGCGGGGTGACCTGTGTCTGTACCGGTCCCGGAAGCTCCAACGTGATCGGTGGGACATTTTGTGCTGTCAAGACCTGTGGAGAGCGGGTGGATGATATGATTGTCAAAGAAAAGGTGGGAATGAAAATTGCTTTTGGAGAAAATCCCAAGAACTGCTACAAGACGAAGGGAGTTTACTCCCGAATGTCCATTGCGGCTAAGCTGCGGGAGTATTTGGCCAAGGCAAGAATTTATGATGAACAAAGAAAGCTGGCCGGATATCCGGACAATGTCGACTGGTCCAAAATGCCTGCGTACGATCCCAAGCTGGAAGCATTGGTACCGGTCATTCGGGGAGAACTGCCCTTAAAGGCTCATGCACATCGGGCGGATGATATTTTTACGGCCATCCGGATTGCAAAGGAGTTTGGTGTGGGTCTGGCCATCGATCATACTACGGAGGGGCATAGGATTGCAGAGGTTCTGGCGAAAGAAGGATTTCCGGTGTCGGTTGGTCCTAATTTCGGCCATGCTACAAAGTATGAGCTGCGAAATAAAAGCTTTGAAACCCCGGCGGTTTTGGACAGAGCCGGATGCAATGTGTCTATCATTACCGATTCCCCGGTGATAGAGCAGCGGTTTTTAAATCACTGTGTGGGTAAGGCTGTCGCTGCGGGAATGGATCCCTTTAAAGGTCTGCAGGCAGTGACCATCAACGCAGCGAAGCATATCGGTGTGGAAGACCGGATAGGAAGCATTGAAGTGGGGAAGGACGGAGACTTTGTGTTGGTAAAGGGGAACCCTTTTGCACTGGATACCACCATTTTATATACCATTATTGACGGAAAAATCGTTTGGCAGGCGTAAATATTCTGTATTTTTGAGATTGTTATTCCGCGTCGCATCTGTTATCATATAACTGTACAAAAGCAAAAAACTTACTTATGGCACGAAGTGGTGCATGGAAAGGAAGATTATGAATATTTTATCCCCTTCTATTTTATCAGCAGATTTTTGGAAACTTGGAGAAGAGATTCAGGCGGCATATGAGGCTGGTGCAGAGTATATGCATATCGACGTAATGGACGGTATCTTTGTACCTTCTATTTCTTATGGAATGCCTGTGATCAGGTCCATTAGAAAAAATACAGATGTGTTCTTTGACGTGCATATTATGATTACGGAGCCGGAGCGCTACGCCGCAGAATTTGTGGACTGTGGAGCGGATATGGTTACCTTTCATGTGGAAGCTACCACTAAGGTGCAGGAAACCATTGATAGGATTCGGGAAAAGGGTGCTAAGGTGGGGATCAGCATCAAGCCGGGAACACCGGTGAGTGCAATAGAACCTTGGCTGGATCAAGTGGATATGGTGCTTGTGATGACAGTGGAGCCCGGTTTCGGTGGACAAAAATATATCGAGTATTGTACAGAAAAAGTTGTGCAGGTAAGAAAAATGATCGAAGAAAAAGGCCTGAATGTGGATGTACAGGTGGATGGAGGCATCACACTGGACAATGTGAAGAAGGTGTTGGATGCCGGAGCCAATGTGATCGTGGCAGGATCCTCTGTATTTAAGGATTCCATTGCAGGCAATGTACAAAAATTTATGGAGATAATGAGATCGTATGAATAATAAGATTGGGGGAGCTGCAAAAGAATATCTGAAGGATACCATAAGGCATTTGGGATATTTTGTAAAATGGCTGGTGCTGGCCACAATGGTGGGCTTGATCACGGGTGTGGTGGGTTCTGCATTTGCCCATGGACTGACCTATGTGACCCGTCTGCGTACGGATAATCCACAATTGATTCTGGGATTGCCGATCGGCGGCTTATTGATCATATGGCTCTACCAGATCAGTCATCGGGAGCATGATAAGGGAACCAATATGGTGCTGGCAGCAGTGAGGGAGCAGGATCGGGTTCCGGTAAGAGTGACACCGTTGATCTTCGTCAGTACATTGATCACCCATTTATTCGGCGGCTCCGCAGGACGAGAGGGAGCAGCCCTTCAGATGGGGGGCAGTATCGGAAACGGCCTGGCCAGACTTTTGAAACTGGATCGAAAAAGTATCAATAGTATGATCATGTGTGGTATGAGTGGTGCATTTTCCGCGTTGTTCGGAACTCCTATGGCAGCTGCCATCTTCTCCATGGAAGTGGTAAGCGTGGGACTGATGTATTACGCGGCACTGGTGCCCTGTGTGGTTTCCAGTCTGGTGGCATTGGCTGTAGCCCAGGCTTTTGGGGTACATGGAGAGCACTTTACCATTATCGATATGCCGGAATTTGCGCTGGTTCCGGCGGTCAAGATTCTCATATTGGCAATTATGTGTGCGGCTGTGAGTGCAGTGTTTTGCCAGATTCTACATGTGGTTTCGGATTTTGCAAAGGCCAAGATTAAAAATGCTTATCTGCGGATTGTTGCAGGCAGTGTCCTTATTATTCTGTTAAGCTGGATCCTGGGAACGACGGATTATTTGGGTGCAGGGATGCCTGTGATTGAACAAGCAATGGAAGGACATGTTCGCCCAGAGGCTTTTTTGCTGAAAATGATCTTTACAGCCATTACTCTTGGAGTGGGCTTTAAAGGAGGAGAGATCGTACCTACTTTGTTTGTAGGTGCAACCTTTGGATGCTTTGCCGGCGGTCTGCTGGGCATTTCACCATCCCTCTGTGCCGCAGTGGGAATGGCTTCCGTATTCTGCGGCGTGACCAATACTCCCATCAGTACTTTGTTGCTTGCGTTGGAGCTGTT
>JAZUCP010000111.1:0-5157 GCA_045639165.1 Acetatifactor sp.
CCACAATATGATCCAGCCCACGCTGAATACAAGGATTCCTGCCATAAATTTCCAGATATGAGGCACCACATTATCATATGTATTGTAGACATAAAAATACTGATCATTCTCCACTCTGAAATTGGTATCCACGCCAATCCAGATCTGGGTGCTTTCCGGGAATGCATATTCATATCCACTTACATTATTAAACATTTCATCTTCCGTAATTTCGGAATTGCTCTGAAACTTCATATCGTCCGGAGAAAAGATAATGTATTTTCCAAGCATTTTAAAATAATCATTCAAAGTGATCACATCCTGATTCACCTTTTCAGCAGGCATATTGGTATAATGCTGGACGCCATCAATGGTTTTTGTTCGAACCACAAACTGTACATTGGTATTACCCGGATCATATACTTCATTACGATTGGTGTATTTTGCGTAATTATCCGTCATACCCATTACGGATTCAATTACATTCATTTCCAACATACTATAGCTTACCCAGTCGGATGCAATCTGCAAAATATTTTTTCCGTCCTGGGTATCATAACGATTATCCAATACATTCAGAACAATCTTTTCATGACCATCAGCAGAAACCACCAGTTCCGGTTTCTTTCCGCCTTTTTTTGCCATCTGCTCTACAACCAAATCATATAGAGTATCAACTACCTGCCGATTTGACAGCTTATAGATCAATTGCGCTTCCATTTCCTTGCCGATCTCTTCCGGCGTCATGAGACTTAACTCTTCATCCGTATACGGAAGTACGATTTCTTCCCCAATCTCTTTACATAAAGAATAGAGATACTCATTGCCTTCCTCTCCGAAAAACACCAGAAAATCTTTTTTACTCTGGAAGTTACCTTCTGTCACAGAGGTTCCATATCGTCCCCACTTAATAAGATCCTCCAGACTGTAAACTGCAGTAATGGGACAATCACTTTTTTTATTCTTCCGGTTTACATACTCAGTTACATCCACCAGCTTGTTTCCGTCGAAAACACCATCCGTCTCCATCTGCCCTTTTATTACCGCATACTGGGTAATATCATTGATGGAACTTCGGAACATATCTGTAAAAATATCGGACTCTACAAAGGCTTCTGAATCCTCTAAAAAAGCAATATTATACCGTATTTTCTCCCCATACATATTATCAACGATAATATAAGAGTTCATAACAATGATTGCCACCAGAATAGATATTACCAGTGCACATCCATGCTGCAGCATTCCTAAAGACCATCTTTTGATTTTGATCCCGTCTAGTTTCTTTTTTTTCAAAATTTTATCCTCTTATTGCTTTTCTACCTTATACCCAACGCCCCATACCACCTTTAAATACCGGGGATCTCTGGGATTGATCTCAATTTTTTCGCGAATATGCCGAATATGAACTGCCACAGTATTATCCGCACCAATGGCATCTTCATTCCAGATATTCTCATATATCTGATTGATGGAAAAAACTTTCCCCTGATTTTTCACCAATAAAAGCAGAATATTATATTCAATAGGCGTCAGCTTTACAGCCTCACCATCCACTTCCACCTCTTTGGTATCATCATTCATTTTCAGACCGCCTACCTGATAGATGTGAGTATTCTCAGCCTGCTCCAGACTGCCAAGGGTGGTATAACGACGCAGATTGGATTTCACTCTGGCCATCAGCTCCAAGGGATTAAATGGTTTTGTCACATAATCATCCGCTCCGATATTTAAACCAAGAATTTTATCTGCATCCTCTGACTTGGCGGAAAGTATGATAATCGGAATACTGCTGGTCTCCCGAATCTTTAAAGTTGCTCTAATACCATCCAATTTAGGCATCATAATATCAATGATCAGAAGGTGAACTTCTTCTTCCTGCAAAATTGCAACCGCCTGCTCCCCGTCATATGCTTTTATCACATGATAACCTTCGTTTTTCAGATAAATATCAATCGCATCTACAATTTCTCTGTCATCATCGCATACCAAAATATTCGCCATTCACGTACCCTCCTAATAAATATGTTCAAATGCATTTCGATACCAACGTATTTCTTCCTTCTCTATTGCAAGCACATCATAACGCATGGCTTTGTTTAAGGAAATACGTCTGGTACTTCTGTAGTAATCCGCAACCCTGCAGATTACTTTTTGCTTCTGCAGACCCACTGCTTCTTCCGGCAAGCCTTTTTGCCTGGTATTTCTGTACTTCACCTCGAAAAACACAAGATATTCACCATCATAACCTATCAGATCAATCTCTCCCTGCCTGATCCTGAAATTCCTTACAATGATCTTAACACCCTGTTCCTCCAGATATTGTGCAGCCAACGTCTCCTTGTCCGTACCGATTTTTCTTTTGTTCATTGTCCTCCTTTTGCCTTCTCTGACAAAATATTCGAACAACCCACATATTTATTTTACACCAAATATACTGTAAGAAAATACTCTTTCATAAATCATAAGAAATTTTTAATAAAACTTTTCCTATGTATTGGTGTGGGACCGTACTTTTTCAGTGCTTCGATATGAGCCGCACTCCCGTATCCCTTATTCCCAGCAAAATCATACTCCGGAAAAATCTGTGCATAATCTGCCATTAACCGGTCCCTTGTCACCTTTGCAATAATACTTGCCGCACCAATGGAAATACTTTTTGCATCCCCCTTAATAATGGGAACCTGCATAATACTCACCTGTGGAATATTGACCGCGTCATTTAAAAGTACATCCGGATAAATGGAAAGGTTGGAAATGGCCTGACGCATGGCTTCATAGGTTGCCTGCAAAATATTAATCTCATCAATTCGTTCCGGAGAAGCATAGCCGATTCCGCATGCAATGGCCTTGTCCATGATCACATCGTAGAGCTCTTCCCTCTTTTTTTCTGAAAGCTGTTTGGAATCATTAATATACAAAATATCGCAGTTCTTCGGCAAAATAACCGCACCTGCCACAACCGGGCCTGCCAGGGGACCTCTTCCCACCTCGTCTATTCCGCAGATATAACCGTACTTTTCGTATTTTCTTTCATATTCCTGCAGATTCCAAATGCGTATTTTTTCCTTTTCAAGTGCTTCTATTCTCTTGCCCGCTCCGGCAACCAGCTTCTGTACACCACTACGCTCGTCTTCTTTAAATCTATTGATAAATTCAGGCAGCTCATTTTCACAAGCCGCCTGGTAAATGGATTTAATCTCATTAATACTAAGCATATATTCATCTCCCATAAGATACCGATCTATTGATGTGTGATCATTCCAAAATCATCCAAGGGCCAGATCCGAACCCAGGCTCTTCCGATAATATTTTCTCTTTCTATATTCCCCACATCCGGCCATCGGCTGTCCTTACTGTTGTTACGGTTATCTCCAAGTACAAAATATTCGTCCACACCAAGCACTACATCCTTTGAGGCAAGTCCTATGGTTTCCGGCTGAATGACCTCACGTCCGTAGGCTTCTTCCAAAACCTCTCCGTTAATATAAATATTTCCTTCCTCATCGATTCGAACTGTTTCACCGGGCAGACCTATGATTCTTTTGATATAATACACATTCTCTGCGTATTCATAAGGAAACACAATGATATCGAAGCGTTCCGGCTCTTTAAAATGATAGGTCAACTTATCCACGATCAGATTGTCCTTATTATGCAGTGTAGGCACCATACTGTCCCCGTCAACAATGGTACGCTGCCCTACATAAGTGATCAGCAGATATACCATGCAGAGTACGGACAGCAGATATAGCACTGTTTTGATAATTTCTTTTACAATATCCTTCATGCCAATTCTCCTAAGGTCTCTCCAATGTAATGCGACCTAATTTTCCGCTTCTGAAATCATCAATTAACATATTTGCAGCTTTTACCAGATCCAATTCTTCACCCTTGCTGTAGCACTTTCTGCTCTCTGCGATCCCTTCCAATACAGAAACCGGACTCTCCAGCTGCTCCAGCCCATATCTAGACTTCAACGCATCCGGGTATATATCCTTCAATACTTTGATCAGATCACAAGCCATCTCCTCCATAATGATGATCTCATCATTGATGGAACCGATAAATGCCAGCCGCATTCCCACGATCTGATCTTCAAATTTGGGCCACAAAATACCGGGCGTATCCAAAAGCTCCAGACCTTTATTTAATTTGATCCACTGTTTTCCCTTGGTAACACCGGGCTTATTACCGGTTTTTGCACATGCTTTTCCCGCGAAGGAATTAATAAATGTGGATTTTCCCACATTGGGAATTCCTACTACCATGGCACGTACCGGACGATTTACAATCCCTCTTTTACGATCTCTTTCGATCTTTTCCCTGCAAGCCTGGGTGACGAGTCCCTGAATGGACTTCACGCCTGCTCCGGACTTTGAATTGATCTCCAGCACATACG
This sequence comes from Acetatifactor sp., assembly GCA_045639165.1. Taxonomy (GTDB): domain Bacteria; phylum Bacillota; class Clostridia; order Lachnospirales; family Lachnospiraceae; genus Acetatifactor. Next base: position 4,382 of record JAZUCP010000111.1, read on the forward strand.
CACCCTTCCCAGAAAAATATTCACTCCACTCTTTGTTATAACGTGGATCTGCCAGATCGGATTTATTTAACAGTACAATTCTGGATTTTCCAACCGCCAGACTGTCTATATCCGGATTCCGGCTGCTCAAAGGCACTCTCGCATCCACCAATTCAATAACCAAATCTATTAATTTTATATTTTCCTGCATCATACGCTTTGCCTTTGTCATATGACCGGGATACCATTGATAATTCATTTGCTTCCTCACTTATCACTTTACTATCATTTATTGGATACGCCCCATTTTCATATCTTCATATTTTGCATGAAACCAGGCTTTTCCTAGAATATCGTCTCCTTTTACCAGACCCATATTGGCGGAACGACTGTCTTCACTATTGTCCAGATTGTCCCCCAGACAAAAATAACTGTCCGTCTCCACCGTAAGCTCATTGGCAGCGATGCCGGCATAATCAATCTTCTCCTGTACATAGGGACTGACCTCACCATTCACATAACAGATACCGTTTTGGATCTTAACCACATCTCCGGGCCCACCAATCACTCTCTTTACATAATAATGCTCATTTTTGTTGCCATTTGGCAGAAAAACTACCACATCTCCAGGCTTCGGATTGGATAACATGTATCGAAATCTGTCTATATAGATGGTCTGTCCATTATAAAGTCCCGGATTCATAGAATCTCCGATGACCTTGGTGGACATGCCCCAAAAATAGGTGATAAATAGTCCTAGAAAAACTGCGATCAAAATTCCAAATATATAACTGAAG
>JAZUCP010000112.1:0-1592 GCA_045639165.1 Acetatifactor sp.
TCATCAAATCGCAATCGGAATATTTAAGATCTGTTCCCCGGTTTCATATCCTTCCACCCGCACATCATTTCTGGTAAACTGGTAGAAATCCTTGATTTCAGGGTTGAGCCAGAACTTGGGTGCTTCCTTGGGCTCGCGGGCGATCAGTTCCTTAATGATCGGGATATGTCTGTCATAGATATGTGCATCGGCGATGACATGCACCAGTTCGCCCACCTTCATATCACATACCTGTGCCAGCATATGCACAAGCACAGAATACTGCACCACATTCCAGTTATTTGCAGCCAATACATCCTGAGATCTCTGATTCAAAATTGCATTCAAGGTTAACTTCTCATCACCGGGCTTCTGGGTTACATTGAAAGTCATACTGTAGGCACATGGATACAGATTCATCTCATGAAGATCCTGATGTACGTAAATATTGGTCATAATACGACGACTAAAGGGATTGTTCTTCAGATCATAGATCACGCGATCCACCTGGTCCATCATACCTTCTTTATACTGATGCTTCACGCCCAACTGATATCCATAAGCCTTACCGATGGAACCGTCTTCATCCGCCCATTCGTCCCAGATATGGCTATGCAGATCTTTAATATTATTAGACTTCTGCTGCCAGATCCAGAGCATTTCGTCTGTGGCACTCTTCAGAGCTGTTTTTCTTAAAGTCATAATCGGAAATTCCTTGGACAGATCGTAACGATTCACCACACCAAATTTTTTAATAGTGTATGCAGGTGTACCATCTTCCCATCTGGGACGCACCTTTTCTCCCTCCGTACTGGTTCCGTTTTCCAAAATATCCTTACACATTTCTATAAATACTTTATCTGCATAACTCATGTTCGCTTTCTCCTTATCGTTTTTATTGTATTTTGACTTCCGCCGTCAGTTTACCATCTTTCAAATTTATCACAAAGTGCAATGATCTGGTCCGTCATCTTAGCCAGATCCTTATTGGCTCCATGCTCATTCTTTTTAATGATGGCAAGCAGCCTCTGCCCTGCTGCCAGCAGTCTTGCGTAAGCACCTGTGGCCGGTTTCTCCTTCTTCTTTAACAGGATCGGCTCTGCCTCAAATTCAAATTTATTGCTGATCAGATTAAATACCGTACCGCTGTAAGGAGCATATGCTCGCTGACCATGTTCGATCTTCAGGCATTCAGTAAATGCAACACAGGCATTATCATCCCCATGTACCACAAACACCTTCTTGGGCTTTTCTTCAAAGGCATTGATCCAGTTGATCAGACCAGCTTTATCTGCATGACCGCTCAGACCTCTCATGCTTTTGATGGATGCTCTGATTTCAATGGGCTCACCGAATAACTTAACCTCCTGTGCCCCTTCCAGAATCACTCTTCCTAAGGTCCCCACTGATTGGTATCCTACAAATAAAATCGTACACTCCGGTCTCCAGAGATTATGCTTTAAATGATGTCTGATACGTCCCGCCTCGCACATACCGGATGCCGAAATGATCACCTTCGGCGTGTCATCAAAATTAATAGCCTTGGACTCGTCACTGGTAATAGACAGCTTTAACCCGCCAAAGGAAATGGGATTGATCCCTTCTCTCACATA
>JAZUCP010000113.1:0-4372 GCA_045639165.1 Acetatifactor sp.
AAGCGTTTTTCTCAAGAAGACAGCAGCTTTGCATGGCTGAATTCTGATCCAGCAGAGGTTGCAGTCTATGATGAAGATGAGGCATGTGGATTTACCTTTACGGTGGATGGATTCCTGACCTTGTTTACTTTCTTGCAGAGAACCTTTCAGACCAAAGGCTGGCTGTGCCAAAATCCCAAGGTGCCGGTGCTCTTTCTGGCAGGAGAAGATGATCCTTGTATCGGGGACAGAAAGCTCTTTGATGCAGAGGTAGAATTTATGAGAACAGTTGGATATGAAAAAGTAGAATCCATTCTGTATCCGGGCATGCGTCATGAAATATTAAATGAGCCGGAAAAGGCAAAAGTATATGAGGATGTAAAGGTATATCTGGAAAAAAATTTCGGAGGGGAAGTGAGGATAGAATGAAATTGACAATGGACAGCCGGATCGGTGATATTTATGCTTCACCGGTGGGGCATGATGCACTGGCAAAGGTCTTGCTGCAATTGGGGATTCCGGAGAAGGTATTAACAAGCGGTGTGGTGGCAAATCTAAAGATCCGCTCTTTGAGTAAGCTGACAGGAAAGATGCTGGGAGAGGATTTCTTTGAAGCATTACTTCGACTTTTAAATGGCGAAGAAGATGTGCCGGCAGCAGGGGATGGGGAGATCACACCAAAATGGTGGAAGGAAGCAGTATTTTATCAGATTTATCCCAGAAGCTTTTATGATACCAACGGGGACGGTATCGGGGATCTGCGAGGAATTATCGAAAAGCTGGATTACCTGCAGGAATTGGGTGTAACTGCATTGTGGTTGTCCCCTGTGTATGATTCCCCAAATGATGATAATGGATATGATATCCGAGATTACCACAAGATAATGAAAGAATTTGGAACAATGGAGGATTTTGATGAGCTGCTTGAGAAGGCTCATACAAGAGGCATCCGACTGATCATGGATTTGGTGGTGAATCACACCTCCGATGAACATGAGTGGTTTCAGCAGGCATTAAAGGATAAGGAATCGAAATACAGGGATTACTATTTCTTCCGGGAAGATGAAACAGGAGAAACTCCGCCCAATAACTGGACTTCCTTTTTTGCCGGTTCTGCATGGAATTATTATAAAGAAGAAAAAACATGGGCCTTACATTTGTTCTCTAAGAAACAAATGGACTTAAATTGGGACAATCCCGAGGTGAGAGAAGAAGTCATTCAGATGGTGAACTGGTGGCTGGATAAGGGCGTGGATGGCTTCCGTATGGATGTGATCAATTATATTTCCAAGGAAGAAGGACTGCCCCAGGGCAATGAAGCCATTGGTAATCTCATGGGTTATCCGGGTATTGAGAAATATTATTACGGTCCTAATCTGCATAAATACCTTAAAGAGATCCGGGAAAAGGCATTTGATCCTCATGAAGCATTTTCAGTAGGAGAAACACCGGGACTTGGCATGAAGATGTGTCAGTTAGTGACAGGAGAGGAAAGAAAAGAGTTAGATATGGTCTTTTCCTTTGATCACTTGGAGACACCGGGCCACGTGCGATTTGACGATTATCGGTATGATCTGAATTATTATAGGGACTACATGATTGACTGGATGGAGAATTACGGCAATCAATGCTGGATGTCTGTCTTTTACAACAATCACGATAATCCCAGAATGATCAGTAAGATCAATCCGGATCCGGTTTACAAGAAATCCCTGGCCATCCTGCTGGCAGTGATGCAGTTTACAATGAAAGGTACGCCATTTGTATTCCAGGGAGATGAAATGGGCCTGGGAAATTATGATTTCAGTTCTATGGATCAGATTACCGACGTGGAGGCCAAGGGTGTATACGCTGAGCTTTTGGAAAAGAAGAGTCCGGAAGAAGCCTTTCAGACCATTCTGGCAGGCACCAGAGAGCATACTCGCGTACTTCTGCCTTGGAATGCCTGCGTAGAGGCGTATCCGGAAGAATTGAAGCAAATGCCGGACGAAGATGTATTTGCAGTCTATAAGGATTTGATCGGCCTTCGCAAAGCGTATAAGGCCTTGATCTACGGTAAGTTTACAGTGCTGAATCGGGAAAAGGATCGCTTTATCTACAAACGTATTTTGGAAGATGAGGAATTCATCGTGGACTGTAACCTTTCCCATAAGAAAAAGAAAGCATGCCAGTCCAAGGGGAAATATGAATTGATCTTCCCCAAGACAGGTGCGGATGCAAAATACATGCAGCCTTATGAGGCCAGGATTTGGAAGAAGATCGGGAATTAAAAGATTGGTAAATAAGAACGAGGGAGCAGTGAGATATCATAATGATATATCAGGCTCACTCGTTCTTATTGAGGCTTTTTTATTTCAAAAATCCATTCACAATCTGAGCTTCCGCCTCAGCCTCTGTCAAACCAAGGGTCATTAGTTTGATGATCTGTTCACCGGCAATCTTTCCGATGGCAGCTTCGTGGATCAATTCTGCATCCAGATGGTTAGCAGTGATCTCCGGAATGGCACTGATCTTGGCATTGTCCATGATAATTGCATCGCATTCAGAATGTCCTGCACATTTGTTGTTGCCATTGATCTTAGCTAAGAAAAGCTGTTTGGAATCATCCTTTGCTACGGCACGTGAGATGATGTTGGCACTGGAGCCGTATCCATTCAGGTCCACTGTAAAATCCGTTTCCGCGTATTGTTTGCCGTGAGTCATAAGCTTTTCGGTTACAATGATCTTTGCACCTTCCGCAAGAGTGGCTTTAGTCACACGTTTGGTGGAGTCAACACCACGGATCTGGACTGTCTCAAGCTCCATAAAGCTGTTTTCGGCCAATTCTACGATGGTTTCCGGGTTCATAATGCGTTCCCCCGTACCCTCACCGCTACCATAATGCTTTTCTACATATTTTACATGAGAGTTCTTGCCTACAAAGAAGCTGTGGATACCGTCATGCTTGGACATCTGATCGCCGCTGTTATGGATACCACATCCGGCTACAATGGTTACATCACAATCATCACCGATATAAAAGTCATTATATACCATCTCCGTAAGTCCGCTTTGACTGAGAACTACCGGAATGTGAACACTTTCCTTTTTTGTGCCGGGCTTGATAATAATATCAATTCCCTGCTTGTCCTCTTTTGTTACAATATCAATATGAGCAGTAGTGTTTCTGGATACGGAAGAACCGTTGGCACGAATATTGTACGCACCTGCAGGTACTTCGTGAAGTCCGGCAATCTGCTCTAAAAGATTTTTTTGAATCGCATCCATTTTGGGTCCTCCTAATTTTGTACTTCCTGATAGAATTTGCAGCTGCCGGAACTGTTTAATAATTCCGGAAGGATCTCAGACTTCGTACCATGAGATCTTACCTGTCCCTCTGCAATTACAATGATTTCATCTGCGATATTTAGGATACGTTCCTGATGGGAGATGATGATCAAAGATTTCTGCTGTTTATGAAGATCCTCAAATACCTTGATCAGATTATTGAAGCTCCAAAGGTCGATACCTGCTTCCGGTTCATCAAATACGGAGAGGGGAGTGTTTCTGGCAATAATGGTTGCAATCTCAATACGCTTCAATTCGCCGCCGGAAAGACTTCCGTCCACATCACGGTTAATATAATCTCTTGCACAAAGACCAACTTTGGATAAGTACTCGCAGGCACCGGCAGTAGAAAGTGCATTGCCAGCAGACAAAGTGATCAGGTCACGTACCTTGATACCCTTAAATCGAACGGGCTGCTGGAATGCAAAGCTGATACCTGCCTTGGCACGCTCTGTTATGGACATATTAGTAATATCCAGACCATTAAATAAAATCTGGCCGGAAGTGGGCTGCTCGATTCCCATGATCAGTTTGGCAAGAGTGGACTTGCCTCCGCCATTAGGTCCGGTAATGGCCACAAATTTGTGATCATCAATGGTAAGATTTATGTTTTTGATGATTTCCTTTTTAGATGAAGCACCTTCCACCTGAAAAGAAAGATTTCGCAGTTCTAACATAGTTTCCTCTTTTCTGCATTTCACAAGCAGGCTTGTGAAACTGCGTAAATGTGTTGTTTGAAAGGAACCTTCAAACGTATCCTCTCGATAATAAGACACTTGCTATAGTATAGCACATTTCGGAGAAAGATTACAATTAAAAAAGAAATAAAATGGGAATATCTTGAAAATTTGTAAAAAAATATTTTGAAAATTTTTAAAAATATATATTGACTTTTAGGTGGGTTTGGTATACAATACAACATGTTGCAGGTGATAAACCTCACAAATGTGCGTTTAGCTCAGCTGGATAGAGCGTTTGGCTACGGACCAAAAGGTCGGGAGTTCGAATCTTCTAACGCACAGTTAAAAGAACCTCGTAAACTTAAGTGTTTGCGAGGTTTTTGCTT
>JAZUCP010000114.1:0-3456 GCA_045639165.1 Acetatifactor sp.
ATCTTTCGTATGATTTACATGATAGTATATTTATATTCCACAAAAGAGAGAGGAAAAAATCATGAAAACAAAATTAGGAATTAAAGAAGTTGTAGCCATCGGTATTGGTACTGCGTTATTCGTAGCACTGACAGAAGTGCAGATTCCACTGGGATTTATTCCTAACACTGCATTACAACCACGCGCAGCGTTGCTTGCATTTATGGCTGCGGTATTCGGACCTGTAGTTGGCGGAGCCATCGGTCTGATCGGACATGCATTAGGTGATGCATTATTTTATGGCAGTGTATGGTGGAGCTGGGTATTCCCGGAAGTAGTTTTTGGCATTGCTGTAGGACTTTTTGCAGCTAAATTTGCTGTAAAAGAAGGCGGTTTTGATAAGAAGGCAATTGTATTATTCAATGTAGTTCAGGTAATTGCCAATGTAGCTGCATGGATCGTTGTTGCACCATTGCTGGATGTATTGATTTATCAGGAACCATTTAACAAGGTTTTGGTACAGGGCGTGTTTGCATGCCTGGGCAACGTGATTATTATCGGTATCTTGGGAACCTTGATTGCTTCAGGTTATTCTAAGATCGGAGCAAAATCCTCAAGCCTTTCAAAAGAAGACTAATAATCAATCCCACCGGCGGAGCCTTCTGCAGGTGGGATATTTGTCGAAATTAAATTTGTGGAATATAAAGGAGCGCATATGATTTATACAGTTACTTTAAATCCATCCCTGGATTATCTGGTGGAAGTGAATGATTTTGCCATGGGAAAGACCAATCGGACCGGTTTTGAAAGAATGTTTCCCGGTGGAAAAGGGATCAATGTTTCCTGGGTATTGAAAAATCTGGGAATTGAAAGCATTGCCTTGGGATTTGTTGCCGGATTTACGGGTAAAGAAATTGAAAGAATGATTGCCGAAAAAGGGCTGCAAAGTGACTTTGTGACCGTGCAGGATGGATTTTCAAGAATCAATATCAAGCTGAAGAATTTCGATGGTACGGAGATAAATGGTATGGGACCGGAGATTTCCGGGGAAGAGGAGCGGAAGCTGTATGAAAAGCTGGAGACCTTGAAGGAGGGAGATGTGTTGATCCTATCCGGAAGTGTCCCCAGGGGAATGAGCAAAAATGCCTACAATACCATGCTGGAGATGGTTTTAGATAAAAAGGTCTTATGTATTGTGGACGCAACCGGCAATACTCTGTTAGAGTCATTGCAGTATCGTCCGTTTTTGATCAAGCCCAATCATCATGAATTGGGAGAGTTCTTTGGGGTGGAAATCAACAGCCGGGAAGAAGCAGTGCCCTATGCGAGGCGCTTGCAGGAAATGGGAGCAAGAAATGTGCTGGTATCACTTTCAGGAAAAGGTGCGGTTTTGGCTGCGGAGAACGGACAAGTGTATATGGAGGAAGCACCAAAAGGAACTTTGGTCAATGCGGTAGGTGCAGGTGACTCCATGGTTGCAGGCTTTCTGGCCGGATGGATGGAGGCAAGCGCAGAAGGACTTGGCAGCCTGGGAAATGCAGAACGACTTGGCGGCCAGGTAACAGAAGAGTCCACATATCTTCATGCCTTTTATATGGCTTTGGCAGCAGGCAGTGCCAGTGCATTTTCCGAAGAGCTGGCAGAGGAAGAACAGATCAGAGGATTGTATAGAAATACATTTGGAAGGAACGTTCAATGGAGCCTATAATTGAATTTTGTGATTATTCATTTAAATATCGTTCGCAGGTAGAACCTACTTTGCATCATATTAATCTGCGTATTTTTCCTGGGGAGAAGGTTTTGATCGTGGGGGAATCCGGATCGGGAAAATCCACTTTGTCCCATTGTTTGAATGGATTGGTGCCTTTTGCTTATGCAGGAGAAAGTCAGGGGACCTTGCGGATTCAAGGAAAGGACCCTAAGAAATTAGGGATTTTCGGATTGTCTAAAATTGTAGGGACGGTACTGCAGGATACGGATGGTCAGTTTATCGGACTGACCGTTGCAGAGGATATTGCATTTGTGCTGGAAAATGATAATGTGGCTCAGGCGGATATGTACCAAAAGGTTGATGATATTGCAGATATGGTGGAGGTAAAGCCCCTTCTGGGTCAGGAGCCGGGTGCATTGTCCGGCGGACAGAAGCAGAGAGTTTCCATGGCAGGTGTAATGGTGGGAGATGTGGATGTTTTATTGTTTGATGAACCCCTGGCCAATTTGGATCCGGCAACGGGAAAACGAGCAATTGCATTGATCGATCAAATACAAAAGCAGAATCATACCACGATTATTATCATAGAGCATCGTCTGGAAGATGCCCTCTATAAGGATGTGGATCGAATTATTGTGATCAGTGAGGGCAGAATCATAGTGGACACCACACCGGACCGATTGCTTGCAGGTAATATCTTGAAGGAGCAGGGCATCCGCGAGCCATTATACATAACGGCAATGAAGCATGCTGGCTGTGAGATCGATGAACAGGACAAGCCTCAGCATATTGAAACCATGTGTTTGGAGCCCTATAAGGAAAAGGTAAGAGAGTGGTTTGTGCAGAACCGTGCTGAAAAACAAGAAAACACTGAGAGCAATATTCTGGAAGTCAGAAATCTAAGTTTTTCCTACCAGCCTGGCAAACCGGTATTGAAGGATATCAGCTTTTCCATACGGGAAAAAGAAATGGTAAGCATCGTCGGGAAAAATGGTGCAGGGAAATCTACCTTATCCAATCTGATCTGCGGATTCATTCACCCGGATCAGGGAGAGATCTTTTTTGAGGGACAGAATTTGGCGAATCAATCCATCAAGGAGCGTGGCGAAAAAATCGGGTTTGTGATGCAGAATCCCAATCAGATGATCAGTAAATCCATGATTTATGAGGAAGTGGCACTGGGCCTGAAGGTGAGAGGCGCCTCAGAGGAAGAGATCAAAGAGAGAGTTTATGCAACCCTGAAGATCTGTGGATTATATCCCTATCGTAATTGGCCCATTTCGGCGCTGAGCTATGGACAGAAAAAAAGAGTAACCATTGCTTCTATTTTGGTGATGAATCCAAAGGTGATCATTTTGGATGAACCCACTGCGGGACAGGATTACCGTCATTATACGGAGATTATGGAGTTTTTGAAAAAGATCAATGAAGAGTATGGAATTACGATTTTGATGATTACCCATGATATGCATTTGATGCTGGAATACACTGACAGGGCCATCGTCATTGCGGATGGCTGCATGATTACGGATAATACACCGGCAGCTGTGCTGACCAATGAGGCGATTACCGGGCAGGCATATTTGAAAAAGACTTCTCTATATGATCTGGCGGTAAAATGTGAGATTGAAGAGCCGGATCAGTTTGTGGAGCGATTTATTCATTATGAACGTAGCTTAAGAAACCAGTAGTTTCGTTTAACAGATGACAGAAAGGGCAGTTGTATGGCCAGAATATTAACCTATGAAGATAAGAATACCTGGATA
>JAZUCP010000115.1:0-3143 GCA_045639165.1 Acetatifactor sp.
ATCCAAAAATACCTCCTCACCGCTGCGCAGTACATTCTGGGGCAAGAGTAAACGGGAGCCCAACTCCTTGCCCTGTAACTGCTTTAAAATATCCTGACCGGTCAAAAGCCCAGACACGGTGATCAATTCTCCAAAGAACTCATTGATGATTTCATACACATGGATCTTTAATCCCGGCAGCACAGCACTCATCTCTTCCGCCATTTTCTTAATATAGGGATATGCCAGCCTGCCTGTTGCCACGGAGATCTCTGATACGAAATCTTCCTTCTGAAGGTTCCCATCCTCCTTCAGATTCTTCATACCAACTTCGAACTCCTCCTGCTGCAGTCGAAGCATTCCCACACCATTCTCCAACTGCAGATAGCCATCATATCGTTCTTCTTCCGGCAGCTCACGCCCCGCAAGAATATACCATTCATCACTGGCATGGATAAAATGCAACCCATACTGTTCAAACAGCTTCTTCTGCCATCCTTCAATGGTATCGATCACCTTTTCCGCATCCTCTTTGGTAAATGGCTCCAAGGGATACAAGCCATCACGATATTTGGACAAGCCCACAGGCACCACAGAAACGCTTTCCAGATGGGGCAGATACTTGGTCAATTCCCGGATACTGAACTCCAGCTCCTCACCGTCATTAACACCCTTACACAAAACGATCTGACCGTTCATGGTAATCCCTGCTTCGTATAATGCTTCCACCTTTTTCAAGGCATCTCCTGCAAACCGATTATTCAGCATCTTGCAGCGAAGCTGGGGATTCATGGTCTGGAATGAAATATTGATAGGCGACAAATGATATCTGACAATACGATCTATATCATGATCGGACATATTTGTTAGGGTTACATAGTTACCCTGCAGGAAGGACAATCTGGAATCATCATCCTTAAAATACAAGGTTTCCCGCATTCCGGGAGGCATCTGATCAATAAAACAGAAGATGCACTTGTTATGGCAATGTCTGTATTCATCCATCAATCCATTTTCAAATTCAATTCCCAGATCCTCATCATATTCCTTATCCACTTCCAAAAGCCATTGTTCTCCATCCGGCTTTTCAATCAAAACCTCAATATAGGTATCCTGAATTAAAAACTGATAATCAAAAACATCCTCAATCGGGGTGTTATCAATGGCAAGCAGCTTGTCTCCTGCTTCGATCTCCAACTCCTCCGCAATACTGCCCGGTATGATATTATTAATAATATGAGCCTTCTTTTTCACAATTAATACTCCTAAACACTTAATCTATATCTACTATACAAGAAAAAACTTGACGTGTCACTATCTGAATGTTATAAATTAATTGTATATTTATGAATTTTTACATTTTTGGGAGGAAAAATTTGATATCATGCCGAATTTACGTGAATTGGAAAATGCAATGCCTGTTGGCCCCTTAAAAATCGTAGCACTTTCTTCTGCTGCTGATATGGGAAAGAAAGTGAATGACTATTTAGTAAAGTTTCGTCAGAACATAAATAACGAACGTGTAAAAAATGACCCTGCATTCCACGGATATATTGAAGAAAATTATCTTGTAAAAGCCGAATGTCCACGTTTCGGTAGTGGAGAAAGTAAAGGTATCTTCCACGAATCCATTCATGGTAAGGATTTATTCATTTTAGTGGATGTATGTAATCATAGTATTACCTATAAGGCAAATGGTTATGAAAATCATATGTCTCCTGATGACCATTATCAGGATTTAAAACGTATCATCGCTGCCTGCAGCGGTAAAGCAAAACGTATCAATGTTATTATGCCTTTCTTGTATGAAGGCAGACAGCACCGAAGAACCGGACGCGAGTCACTGGACTGTGCTTACATGATGACTGAATTGGAAGCTATGGGAATCAATAATTTCATCACTTTCGATGCTCATGATCCTCGTGTACAGAATGCAACTCCTTTAAGTGGATTTGACAATTTTATGCCTCATTACCAGTTCTTAAAAGCATTATTGGGATCTGTAGATGATTTAAAGGTTGATAAGGATCATCTGATTGTTATCAGTCCCGATGAGGGAGCTTTGGACAGAGCCATTTACTTTGCAAGTGTTCTGGGCGTTGATACGGGTATGTTCTACAAGCGTCGTGATTACTCTGTTATTGTAAACGGCAAGAACCCCATTGTTGCACATGAATTCCTGGGTGACAATGTAGAAGGTAAGGACATCATCATCATCGATGATATGATCTCCTCCGGAGGAAGTATGATCGACACTGCAAAGCAGTTAAAGGAAATGGGTGCAAAACGTGTTATCATCTGCACTACCTTCGGACTTTTCACAGATGGTTTTGCAAAATTTGATAAATCCTACGAGCTGGGACATTTTGATAAGGTTATCACTACCAATTTAAATTATCTTCCACCTGAAGTATACGAAAAACCTTATTTTGTGGAAGCTGATATGAGTAAATTCATGGCGCAGATCATCGACTTTATGAATCATGATCTTTCACTATCCCATGTACTTACTTCCACTGAGAAGATTCACGAAGTACTGGATGAATACAATAACAAATAATCTCATTGATTGAAAAAGCCTGCAGGATTATTTCCTACAGGCTTTTTCAATAAGCTTTTATTTTTTATACTCCGGGAATCTGACCGTAGCCTTAAACAGATCTCCATCCAAGAAGATGATGAACTCACCGTTTTGCAGCTCCGTAAGATTTCTGGCAATAGAAAGTCCCAGACCGCTTCCTTCCGTTGTTCTGGAAATATCCCCTCGGATAAATCTTTCCGTCAATTCCTCCGGTTTAAAATTCAGAGCGCTTTGAGAAATATTTTTAATAGATGCTTCCACCTTACCATCCACATTGCACACATCAATATAGACTCTGGTTCCCGGCATTGCATATTTGCACACATTATTAAACAGATTTTCCACAACTCGCCACATACGTCTGCTGTCCGCATAGATAGCGGCATGTCCCTCACATTCTCCCAACACTGCTGTCAAACCGCAATCCTCGAATTTCTCTGAGAATTCTCCGGTGGCCTGCAGGATCAATTCATACAAATTCATCTGTGCCATTTCCAAAACGATATTGCCGGAGGAAATCTTGGATGCTTCCACCAGATCGTCTGTCAGATGCTTTAATCGCTGGCTTTTCACATCCAGCACA
>JAZUCP010000116.1:0-2167 GCA_045639165.1 Acetatifactor sp.
GAACGATACTCTGCAGCAGCTTGTATGGGATGTGACAGCAGAAAAGCCTGTTTATGATTTTACATCGGAGGACGGTATTACCCATAGGGTTTGGGTGATTTCTGAAGAAACAAGAATTGCAGCAATTACCTCTATTTTTGACAAAATGAATGGGATATATATTGCAGACGGGCACCATCGTTGTGCTTCAGCAGTTAATGTAGGCTTGAAACGGCGATGGGAAAATCCTTTACATAATGGAACCGAGGAATATAACTATTTTATGTCCGTTCTGTTTTCTGCTGATGAGTTATACATTATGGATTATAACCGTGTCATTAAGGATTTGAATGGAAATACTGAGGAAGAATTTCTGGATAAAATCGGGGCTGATTTTGTAGTTGAATATGTAGGAAAAGAGTGCTACAAACCGTCAAAAAAAGGGGAATTCGGTATGTATATGGAGAGCGGTTGGTATAAACTGACTGCGAAAGAACATATTTTATCAAAGGATCCGGTGGAAGGCCTGGATGTTTCTGTTTTGCAGAATGCACTGCTACATCCGATTTTGAATATTCAGGATCCTAAAACGGACAGAAGAATTGACTTTGTAGGAGGAATTCGAGGTCTGAAGGAGTTGGAAAGAAGAGTACAGATAGACTTAAAGGTAGCGTTTGCCATTTATCCCACTTCCATCATGGAATTGTTCGAGGTGGCGGATGCAGGTAAATTGATGCCGCCAAAGTCAACCTGGTTCGAACCGAAATTGAGAAGCGGACTTTTTATACATGAAATTTAAGATAAATAAAAAATTTAAAAAGCCAGAAAGCAGGCCGTCAGGAAAGGGGAAATTTCAGGATGAAGAGATATCGTATTTTGGATTGCATAAGGGGTATTACCCTGATCAGTATGATCACTTTTCATACGGTGTGGGATCTGGTGTACATATTTAATGTGAATTGGGAATGGTTTCTGTCACCGGCTGCCTATTGGTGGCAGCAGAGTATTTGCTGGACTTTTATTTTTCTTTCGGGATTCTGCTGGTCCTTTGGTAAGCACAAACTGCAGAGAGGTCTTACTGTACTGGTATGTGGGTTTCTGATTTCCTTTGTGACAGAGGTTGCCATGCCGGATCAGCGCATCCGATATGGAGTATTGACACTTTTGGGTACAAGTATGTTGCTTATGATCCCTGTGGAAATAGTATATATGAGGTTGGTTGCTGTAGTGACTGGAAAATACGGCAATGATGGAGGTACCGGCAATATAGCCGGATTTGTGGGTAGTCTGCTCTGCTTTGTGCTCACAAGAAATGTCAATGACGGGTATCTGGGATTTAAAGGATGGAATCTGCTGAAATTACCCAAGCAGCTCTATCATCTGGGCGAAGTGGGGACTTTTTTTGGATTTACGGATCCATTCTTTTATTCTGCAGATTATTTCTCGATGATACCTTGGTTTTTCCTGTTTCTGGCAGGTTATTTCTGGTATGGTATCATGCATGAAAAGAGTCTGCTCACGAAACTGCCGGATATCAGGATTCCTTTTCTTAGCACTGTGGGCAGACACTCTCTTATGATTTATATGTTGCATCAACCTATCCTCTATGCTGTGTTGTATGTGTACTTTGAGTGGAGTAGCACACTTTTTTTAACATAAATATTTCCCAACAAAAGGAATTCTTCGTAAGAATTCTGAGGTAATACCACAGACAACAAAGCAAAAGAGACTCAACAGCAGGATGCCCGGCAGAGGAGGGATCCGTCCAATGATAAATTGATTTCTCTTGCAGAAGTCCAGAAGGGCGATATGTATTAGGTATATACCTAGGGTATCCAGAGCGATATTGGTGCAAAGGAGCTCCCATTTTTTCTTAACCACTGTCTTAGAAAAGGTGTCTGTAAAGAACACGAATAAGGCAACGGAATGAAGGAAGGTGAAAATGCCGAAGCTATCATAGATGCCCGGGGTGTATGACCCTTGTTGCAGGGACATATAATCGGAGATCAGGTAATTGGCTGCCATGCCAACCGGAACCATACCGTACAAAAAGAGCTTGATTTTCCGGGAGACATTGTAATGCACCAATATATATCCTAACACAAAATAACCCAGGTACCAGGATAATTCTACGATTTTTACCAGATCAAAAATTTCATGGACAAGGGATTTGTCAATCAAAATAGAG
>JAZUCP010000117.1:0-2345 GCA_045639165.1 Acetatifactor sp.
CAGACGCATAAACAGCATACCAAGACCATTGAGAACGTCGTTCTCTGTAGCCAGTGTATATGGCTCACGAGCACCCTGATAGTCAAAGCTTGAGCTGAGAAGTGCTTCCGGATAATCACAGTTTGGCCAATGATCTGTCCACTGTCTCTGACCCTGGAAACCACCTGCGATGGCATTGTGACCAACCATTTCTTCTTCAAAACCTTCAGGAAGATCTTTGTTACCTGCCATCAAATCTTTAATGATACAGTACATCTTAACGGTGAACTCCCACTGTTTTTCTTTTTGTTCATCTGAGAAACGAACCCAATCCGGATTGTCATCGCGGCCCATCTTGCAATGCTCTTTTGTCCAAGCCAGTGCTTTCTGGTATTCTTCTTCGTTGTAGATACCTTCTTCCATTCTGCGCAGGATTTCCACTTCGTCAACAGATTCTACACGCATACCTAAGTAAGATTCCATAAAATCCTGATCTATGATAGAACCTGCGATACCCATACACTGAGAACCGATCTGCAGATAAGATTTGCCTCTCATGGTAGCAACTGCAACTGCTGCACGACCGAATCTTAACAATTTTTCTTTTACATCTTCCGGAATTACTGCTACCTGATCACGATCCTGTACTTCATGACCGTAAATACCAAATGCAGGAAGCCCCTTCTGTGCATGACCTGCCAGAACTGCTGCCAGATAAACTGCACCGGGTCTTTCTGTTCCGTTAAAGCCCCAAACACCCTTAATTGTATTAGGATCCATATCCATGGTTTCGGAACCATAACACCAACAAGGAGTTACAGACAAGGTAATGTCCACGCCTTCCTTTTTAAATTTGTCAGCACATGCTGCCGCTTCCGGCACACGACCGATACTCTTATCCGCGATAACTACCTTTACCGGATCACCGTTTGAATAAAACAGATTCTCTTCAAATAATTTTTTTGCTGCCAATGCAAGCTCCATTGTCTGTCCCTCCAGACTTTCACGAAGCTTCATAGGACCACGACGACCGTCAATAATAGGACGGATACCAATTACAGGATAATCACCCACATACCTTTTTTCTGCCATAGCACATTTTCCTTTCTCTTATCTCATTTATATTGAAATGTTTCAATAGTTCTATAGTTATTTTATCATTTTTACCAGCACGTTTCTTGTTATATAATCAGCAAAAATTGTCTAAAATTCACTTTTTAGATTATTTCAGGCAGGAGTATACCACATTCCGCAGTCTGGGCTGGTAGTATTCCTCTCTGGGATTCAAGGCATGCTGCACATAAAATACACCCAATGTGGTCTCCGGATCGATAATGGCAGTGGCACCTGCCGCACCGCCCCAGCCGAACTCTCCCAGATTGGAAATAACGCCTGACTTTGCCGGATCAATATGGGTGCGTACTCCCAATCCGTATCCACATCCTGCTAACTGTTTCCAGTTAAAATCCTTTAATAATTCCGGTGTCAGACGATTGGTCCGCATCAAATCCACAGAATAGGGGGAAAGGATTCTTTCGCCCGTAAGTCCCTTACCATAGCCTGCCAGTGCAGCCATCAGCTTTGCATAATCAGACACACTGGTGATAATGCCGGCTCCGCCACTATCATACTCTTCCCCTAAAATATGACTCACAGATTTCCCTACATTTTTAAAATATCCCTTATTTCCACTGCCGAATTTCTGAGCCTCCACAATATCAAAGTTCTCATTATCCTCAGGCACAAAAGAATACTGCTGCGCCATTCTTTCTAAAACTTCCGGGGTATGATGATAGACACTCTCCGTCATATCCAAAGGTTCGAAAATATTCTCCCGAACATAATCTCTGAATTTCTGACCGGACACCATGCTGACCAACGCGGCCAGCACATCATGACAGATACTATACTGCCAATGGGTTCCCGGCTCAAAGGCTAATGGATCCGCCGCAACACATCGAATGGTCTCTACTGTATCCATCTTCCCCTCTGTCACCTGGCGCGCTTTCTGAAAGCCTGCTGAATTCAGATCATAGGTAAATCCTGCTGTCATAGAAAACAGGTCTCCAACAGTAATCGGGTTTTGTGCTTCCGTTACACCGCCCTCCGGGGACTTTACATACATATGACGAAACTCCGGTATGTACTCATACAAAGGATCCCCCAGCAGAATCTTCCCACGTTCTAAAAGCTGGGTTCCTGCAGTCACTGTGGTAATCTTCGAGCAGGAGTAAATATTATACATTTCCTCTCCCGTCAAAGGAATCTGATTCTCCAGATCTGCATACCCTGCAAAATACTGAAATACCTTTTTGCCGCCCAGATACACCTCCACAGCATTACCGGGTGTTCTTTCCGCAGCCATA
>JAZUCP010000118.1:0-4898 GCA_045639165.1 Acetatifactor sp.
TCCCAGTCCTTTCCCACTGCTTTATAAAAATCATTATCCAGATAATTCAACACGCTCAGATATCCGCTATACTGCATGACCGGATTGTCGCTTTCGATACAAGCCAGATAGCTGATAAAATTCGCCTCGTCCTCAAAAATATACCCTCTCAAATGGGCCAGCTCATGACACATCGTACTATGCATATTCATGATATACATGGTGGCATTATAGTTGGCCTCCATGGAAAACGGGAAATAGTACCCGCACATATACTGTTGGCTGAAAAAATCGGAGGTAGCCAATGGCTTGGGATAGGGGTAATAGCCATCAAGCTGATCATAGGTTTTTCCCAGCTCTTGCATAGCCAAAACCGCGTCCTTTCGGATATCTTCCCGGTAAATGATCTCGCCCTTTTCATCCCTCTCCATCTGTCCGGAAAGGTCATTGCATCTCTCCACTACAATGTTACGGACCAGAATCAACTCCTCCATCGTATATTTCCGCTGCGGCGATCCAAAATATTTTTCCGAAAAGGTAGAGGCGTGGTACAAAATAGTACAATTTAGGGTCATGATAAGACACACGATCAAAACCAGCCAGGCGTAAAAAGAAATATACTTTTTACAAAAGCGACCCAGAGGGGTGAGAGCCTTTCCCTTCGCAAGCTTAAAGACACCCACAG
This sequence comes from Acetatifactor sp., assembly GCA_045639165.1. GTDB lineage: Bacteria > Bacillota > Clostridia > Lachnospirales > Lachnospiraceae > Acetatifactor. The sequence goes on from JAZUCP010000118.1 coordinate 665, forward strand.
TAATCCCTGCAATGAGAAACAAAACGGTCACTCCAACTGCGGAAAACAGCATGATCTCCCCAACAGAAAAAGAAAAAAGATTCATAAAGCGTCCACAGGTGTTGACCCAGATGGGAAATACCCACCGTATATAGGCATCGCAAAAAGCATTGCTGTTCCATGCAATTATATTCAACAGCACTACAATAAATGCCCCAAAAAGATATATCAGATATTTCTTTTTATTTCCACTCCGCATACTCCGCATATTCCTTCCAAATATTGCAGATCCAAGTCTTTCCCTGATTAAACACGATCTCATTTCCGTTTTGATCATAGAACATATTGGCTGCATTATCACTGGTCCGCTCCCAGGTGCCTTCTATTACCTTTCCGTTGGTAAAGATAATTGCATCCCCTTCTCCATGGACCCCAAATGCCAGATAGTCATTGTTATCCCGGACTTCTCCGTGGCAGATCTTAAAAATTACATTTCTTACCGCTATCTGCTCATCATTCATCTCGTCTATATGTTCCTGATTATACTGATATCTGTAATACAGTCCATCTTCTTCATTATAATCAAACCAGGGCTTGTGACTGCCGTATCCACCTTTATTGCCGGTACTGCCGCCGGGATAGATCATGGTAGCATCCGGATACTCTTCGTAAGCTGCCGTATGACCGTCATTGGCAAAGGTAAAGGCCTGTTCAAAAGTATCCCTGTACTCTTGCTCGTATCCCTGACGAATTACCGCTGCCTCATAGCCGCCGATAAACATATATCCGGTATATTCCCGAACATATCCGGGGCGGTTCACATAGGCAAATGCCTCCGTAGAGGGGTTGTGAATACCGGCAACATCCTGGCTCACATTGTCAATTCTGGTGCTGGCCAGCAGGGTTTCCACATAGGGAACAGCCAGCCCCCAGTTACAATAGATTGCATCGTAAGCCATGGCCTCATATACGAAATAATCCCGGCTGCTTCGAACGGGTCCTACCTTCTCCAACTCATCATAATCCTCAATGAACAGCATCAGACGGCTGATTCGTCCTTCCACCGGAGCCTCATAGATAATACTCGCCTTGGAAATACCATACTGTGGCAAAAGTTGGGAATCATTTCCCACCATTACCGCCATACTTCGACGATTGGCCACATCACTGTTTTTCCACTCTCCGGTCAGATAACTCTGCATCATCCCGTCCTTTATCTGTCGATTGGTAATCACCAATTCTTCCGCCGGTACACTCTGGGTTTCAGAATCTGTAACCGCCTCCGAAGATGGTCCGGGTGTTATTTGTATGAAATGGGGTTCACTTGATTGTTTCACCGGTCCATCATCAGCTCCGTTGCAGCCTGTCAATATACCGATCGACAAACACAGAGCTGCTAATAAATGTACTTTCTTCATTCTCAATTCCTTCGTTCCTTCAAAATATATTTAAAATATCTCCGTAACCACATAATCCTGGTCTTCCACAGCTGTTTTCAATTCCTGATCGGAGATCTGTGATTTTAAAGTTACTACTGCAGTTCCCTTTTCATGACTTACCACAGCACTGTCTACCGCCTCCATCTTCTCCAGCACCTTTTTTACTCTGGCCTCACAATGACCGCACATCATTCCTTCAATCTTCATTGTTCTTTCCATCATAATAATCTCCTCTTTCTCTATTGGTTTTTTTGCTTTTTTATCTTTACGGGTGTTATACATATCAAATAAATTTAACCTCAGGGCATTGCTCACCACACAAAAGCTGGACAAGCTCATGGCCGCCGCTCCAAACATGGGATTTAACTGCCATCCCAGTACGGGTATAAACAAACCTGCTGCCAGGGGAATACCGATACTATTGTAAAAGAAGGCCCAAAACAGGTTTTCTTTTATATTTTTCAGAGTTGCCCTACTTAAACGAATAGCTGCTGCCACATCCACCAGACTATTCTTCATGAGCACAACGTCAGCCGCTTCGATTGCCACATCCGTACCTGCTCCAATGGCCATACCCATATCTGCTCTGGTAAGTGCGGGAGCATCATTGATACCATCTCCCACCATAATGACTTTGCCCTGTTCCTTTAACTGTCGGATAACCGCTTCCTTTTCGGCGGGCATCACTCCAGCAATGACCCGATCCACACCGGCTTGCTTTCCGATGGCCTCGGCCGTCCGGGCATTATCTCCTGTCAGCATGACCACATAGATCCCCATATTCTGCAGCTCTTTTACTGCCCGGAAACTATCTTCCTTCAGTACGTCAGCCACCCCGATCATACCTGCCAGCTGATCTTCTTCTGCAAAGAACAGAGGGGTCTTGCCTTCCTGCGCCAAACGTTCCGCCAGATCCCTTACCTCATCAGAGATCTGTACCTTTTCTCCAATCAATTGAGCATTTCCGCCGTACACACGCTTGCCCTGCAGCAGTGCAGTGACACCATTTCCCGGCAACGCCTGAAACGCACTTACTTCTTCCGTAATAAGCTTCTGCTCCTCCCCTTCCCGGCAAATTGCCTTTGCCAGGGGATGCTCACTCTTTTTCTCCAAAGCATATGCAAGCTTTAAAAGTTCCTCCCGACTCCATGCTTCTGTCGGTACCATATCTGTTACTCTTGGATTGCCTGTGGTCAATGTGCCGGTTTTATCCAGCACCACAATTTGAGCTTTCCCGGTTTCTTCCAGGGAAACTGCGTTTCGGAATAATATCCCGTGTTTGGCTCCCATACCGTTTCCCACCATGATGGCAACGGGGGTAGCCAGTCCCAATGCACAGGGACAACTGATCACCAGTACGGAGATTCCTCTGGCAATAGCAAAGCCCAAGCTTTCTCCCACCAAAAGCCATACGCCCATGGCTGCTAATGCAATCAAAATTACCACCGGCACAAAAACACCGGATACTTTATCTGCAATCTTGGCAATGGGTGCCTTGGTTGCAGCTGCGTCACTGACCAGCTTTATGATCTGGGACAAGGTGGTATCCTGACCCACTCGCACCGCCTCACAGCGGATAAAACCGGACTGATTCAGCGTCCCACCGTACACCTGATCCCCCTCTTTTTTATCCACCGGAATACTTTCTCCCGTCAATGAGGATTCATCCACTGCACTGCAGCCCTCTGTCACCACACCGTCCACGGGAATATTTTCTCCGGGACGGACCAAAAAAATGTCTCCTTTTTTCACCTGAGAAACAGAAATCTTAAATTCCTGTCCCTCCTTTAAAATGGTTGCCGTCTTTGGTGCAAGCTGTATCAGAGTTTTTAGGGCGTCCGTTGTTTTTCCCTTGGACCGGGCTTCCAACATTTTCCCCACTGTAATCAATACAAGGATCATTGCTGCTGATTCAAAATAAAATTCATGCGTGAAGGCCATAGCCTGATTCATGTCCCCCACGCTCTGCGCCTTGGTCATGGCAAATAACGCGGCTGTACTGTAACCAAATGCGGCTGCCGACCCTAATGCAACCAGGGTATCCATATTAGGAGCTTTATGAAAAAGACTTTTAAAACCATTCACAAAAAATTTTTGATTGATCACCATAAGGATCACAGTCAAGAGCAACTGAACCAGTCCAACTGCAACCGGATTGTGTTCAAAAAATGCCGGCAGAGGCCAATTCCACATCATATGCCCCATGGAAAAGTACATTAATATCACCAGAAAACCAAGTGAAATAACCAATCTTTTTTTCAAAACAGGTGTCTCCATGTCCTTCAGATCCTGTTCCAGGTTGGAATTCACCCCACTGTCTGCCCGGTCAAAATGCTCCTCCCGATCATTTTCCTTTAAAGAAGCACCGTATCCGGCCTGACGAACCGCCGCAAGGATCTGATTCACATCCACATCCCCCTCCACTCCCATGGAGTTGGTCAGCAGGCTGACCGAACAAGATGTAACTCCCGGCACCTTAGATACCGCCTTTTCCACTCTTGCACTGCAGGCGGCACAGCTCATACCTGTTACCGAATACTGTTTCATACAATCCTCTCACCTTTCCTCTATAACTACCAATTACACTTATACCGGCAAGCGTGATCTCTCTTCTCCGGACACACAATACAGAAAAAGACCTGTACATATGTACAAGTCTTTCAAAATGGATGGAGGTGGATTCGAACCACCGAAGCAATTTGCAGCAGATTTACAGTCTGTCCCCTTTGGCCACTCGGGAATCCATCCATGCAGGAACTATGTCCTGACAATGTGAAATTGTATCACATGTTTATACAAAATGCAATATTTTATTC
>JAZUCP010000119.1:0-3184 GCA_045639165.1 Acetatifactor sp.
TCACTGTCATATACCACATCCTCCAAATGTACTGCTCCCATAATATCCAGAGCCTCTTTCAGTACATCCGTCTGAAGACGATAGGCCTTTAACTTAATCTTAGGGGTATCATCCTCTTCATTGCCGTTGGTAAACCGTACCGTTTCTCCTTCTTTAAAATAACCGGCATAGAGAATACAATTTCTCTTCAGATCCGAAAAGTTCTTTTCTCCGTAGCCCGCCACCGCATTCACCTTGCTGGTACCGGAGGCATTTACAACCATGTAATAATAGCCGTCTTCTTTTACTTTTAATTTCACATCATCCTGATCCTGCTCCGCATCCGCTTTCTCAAATAAAGCATCCTTGATCCCCAGGGATCTGACCAGTTTATTCTGAACAGCAATGGGATCATTACTGCTCTTTAATTGGAAATCCAATTCCTCATCCACCACATACCCGAAGGGCAGGCTGTAATTGCTTTGATACAAAGTAATTCCGTCCGCCTCCGATACAGGAGTGTATAATCCATCCCCATCCACCAGTTTTTCGTACATGTCCTGATGATCCGTCTGACCAAACAGATATTTTACATTTAACATAGCTGACGTAAATGGTGTGGCACCGTCATACCCATAATACACCTTACTGTGGCGCATTCCCAGTTCTTCATACAGATTGGCCACAGAAGAATTCAAAGTGGAAGAAAATACGGAAGCGGTGGGATATCCCGCCAGGGTACCGTCATTTTTCGTGGTACGTTCAAACTTTTCTACTCTAAAGAACCCTTCTTCCCTCTCCTTCGCCACTTCATAAAGCGCCTGATATTCATCTATTTTTCCCAGATAGCCCTCTCTGCTGACGGTTCCCAGACTGGTATTGACTGTATTGATTCCATTCTCAAACACTACCAGAAGTATTAGAAGCACACATAATGCCTTCTTCCACTCCTGCCGCTCACAGACACAGTAATAATAGGCAACTGCTGCATAAAGTGTCAAAAACAAAAGAGTCATCCACATAACCAGAGGCGTAAAATACTCTTCCGGAGCAAATTTCTCACTGAAAAGCAAAAATCCCACACCGATCAAATAGCTTTGTAGTACCTTCTCCTTACCATTTTCCTTCATATGCAAGAAGGCATCCGCACACATAATGAGTACCATGAAGACATAGATAAAGGAGTGCCTTGCCGGCAAGGAATCTGGATAATTCATTCCATGCCAGATAAAATCCGGTATATTGGCTGAAAAACTGAATAACAGAAGGCCTGCCAGACCCAGATAAACTAACTTCCTTCTTGCGGGAATCTCTTTATTGGTAGCATACAAAGGGATCATAAACAGCACTGCCGAGCCACAGAAAATATTGGGCCAGTGATCCAACTGTCTGTGAGCCGGTGTCAGCATACTATGTCTTGACAACACATCCAGAATGGGAAAATAGGACTCCCATTTATCCGGGAAGTTGATATCTCCGAAATCCGTTTCCAAAATAGCACAGACCTCCGGCACCAATAAAATGGCAGCCATGCCACCTGCCAGCAGTGAAAAGATGGCAAAATCCCGAACCGCTTTCAGGCTTCCCTTTTCCAAAAACCACTGACTGATAAAATAAAACACCAGAAAAATACAAACCAAAATGGATATATAAAAATTGGTAAAAATGCACAGTGCAAGGGTTACACAGTATAAGATCCATTTTCCTTCCTTGATCAGGGATTCCAGTCCCAGCAAAATCAGAGGAAGCAGGACCACGCAATCCAGCCACATAATATTCCAGTTATAAGCTGCCATAAAGCCGGACATTGCATACATACAGGAAATCAGTACCATCACAAAAGAATCTGTCCGGAATTTCTTCCGCAGATAAATGCAGGATGTGAGCCCGCAAAAACCGATTTTAATAATTACTAGATAGCTCATAAATTCCAGAAGGAACTTCTTCGGAACCAAAAAAGCCAGCCAGTGCAAAGGACTTGCCAGATAATATCCATACAATACCAGGAAATTGGAGCCGATTCCCACCTTCCAGGAATGAGCCAGACCTTCTCCTGCTCTGACTTTATCTACAAACTCACTGAAAAAGGGCATATATTGATGGTACATATCCATATACAGAAAGCTTCTCTTTCCAAAGGGATATATGCCCTGAATCACAAACAGCACCAGCATCAATAAGGTGGGTATCCAGAATGCTGCCAACAGATCTTTATTTGTTTTTTCCCAAAGCTTTTTACACAGTTTCATATACATTTCTTCCAATTATACAGTTTATTTTTATGAACTTTTAATATTATACACCAAAGAGGTATTTATCGACAAGTAAAGCTTTCTTAAGTTTACAAAATCTGGTACAATATATTCATTATTAGAGCTGAGGTATCACTATGTTTTTTTTAGCTGCATTCATCCTTCGCATTATTTTGGCCTGTACAAGTCAGGGCTTCGGGTCAGATATTGCCTGTTTTTATAGCTGGGCCAATCTATTGACTGAGAACGGATTTTCAAATTTTTATTCTCCGGATTATTTTTGTGACTATCCACCCGGATACTTATATATCCTTCGTCTGATCGGAGGTTTATTCAAGGTCTTCGGAATTCAGTCTATCACTGGCTTCTGTCTCTTGCTTTTGAAGCTTCCTGCCATCCTCTGTGATATGACAGCCGGGTATTTGATATATACCTATGCAAAAAAGCATTTTACACGTAAAACTGCCCTTATTCTTACCGGCTGTTACTTATTCCATCCGGCGGTATGGATCAATTCTTCCATATGGGGACAGGTGGATGCAGTGTTTACCCTTTGCATCCTGGTGGTATGCATACTTCTATCTGACCGCAAGTACCTTCCTGCCTATTTTGTATATGCTGCCGCCCTTTTGGTCAAGCCCCAAGCTTTATTCTTTGCGCCATTAATATTATGTGCCGTAGCGGAATACATTTTTGAAACAAAATCAATAAAAAAAGCCCTTCTCCACTTATCCGGTGGGCTGGGGGCAATACTTACTTTGGTCCTTTTCAGCCTGCCCTTTGGTCTGGAAAATGTGTTCAGCCAATATACTGACACCTTAGGCTCCTACCCCTATGCCGCAGTCAATGCCTGCAATTTCTGGGGATTATTGGGCCTAAACTGGGCTTACCAGGATACTACCATCGGTTTTTTAGGCGGTTTGTTAACCGGTTCTTTAACCTATGCGCAGGCG
>JAZUCP010000120.1:0-6072 GCA_045639165.1 Acetatifactor sp.
ACACAGGAAGAAGATATTGTTCCTGTTTATTGCATTTGCGGTTTTGCTCTTTGGACTGTTGGGGCGATTGATCTATCTGATGATCTGGCAGGCGGATTATTATTCTCAGAAGGCTACGGATCTCCATGAAAGAGAACGCAGCATCAAGGCTGCCAGAGGCAGAATATTGGATCGAAACGGAAACGTTATTGCAGATAATAAGACCGTCTGCACCATCTCAGTGATTCATAATCAGATAAAAGATCCGGAGCAGGTGATCGCGGTGCTTTCCAAGGAACTGGGATTGTCCGAGGAAACAGTGCGAAAAAGAGTAGAAAAATATTCCTCCATAGAAAGAGTAAAAAGCAATGTGGATAAAGCCACAGGGGATCGGATAAGGGAAATGGATCTGGCCGGCGTCAAAGTGGATGAAGACTATAAGAGATACTATCCCTATGAGGAACTTGCCAGCAAGGTATTGGGCTTTACGGGAGGCGATAATCAGGGAATCATTGGATTGGAAGTCATATATGAAGAGTATCTGGCTGGCACACCCGGAACCATCCTGACGATGACGGATGCAAAAGGAATTGAGGTGGAGGAAGAAGGCGAGAGACGGATTGAACCCATCCCGGGGGATGATCTGGTACTAAGTCTGGATATGAATATTCAGGCCTACGCCCAACAATTGGCATTGCAGGCCATGAAGACCAAGGAGGCGCAGAGCGTATCCATTATTGCCATGAATCCGAAAAACGGAGAAATCCTGACCATGGTCAATGTGCCGGAATTTAATCTGAACGATCCTTTTACCCTGCCGGAAGAACAACTTGCGTTATATTCGGACATAGAGCCTTCCAGCAAGGAATATCAGGATCTTCTGAATAAAATGTGGCGAAATGGATGTATCAATGATACCTATGAGCCGGGTTCCACTTTTAAGATCATTACGGCGGCGGCAGCCCTGGAGGAAGGTGTGGTTTCAACGGATTCCAACTTTAGCTGTGGTGGAGCCATTATGGTAGAGGATCGAAGAATCCGCTGTCATAAGCGAACCGGGCATGGCTCCCAGACTTTCGTGCAGGCAACCATGAATTCCTGTAACCCGGCCTTTATCACCTTGGGCTTGCGTTTGGGTGTAGAAACTTTTTACAGTTATTTTGAGCAATTTGGGTTGTTAAAGAAGACCGGAATTGATCTGCCGGGAGAGGCCGGGACCATTATGCATAAGCCGGAGAATATGAAGGCTGTGGAGTTGGCAACGGTTTCCTTCGGTCAGTCCTTTCAGATTACCCCCATGCAGCTTCTTACAACTGCGTCAGCCATCATCAACGGCGGCAATCGTATTACCCCCCATATTGGAGTCGGAGTGCGTAAGGCGGATGGAAGTCATAGTGAGAAATTTACTTTTCCGGTGGAAGGTAATATTGTGTCTGAAGAAACCTCTGAAACCATGAAGTATGTTCTAGAGCAAGTAGTGGCAGAAGGGGGCGGCAAAAATGGTCAGGTAGAAGGTGTGAGAGTGGGCGGCAAGACCGCTACCAGCCAGACCCTACCCAGAGGCACCGGGGAATATATTTCCTCCTTTATTGGCTTTGCCCCGGCGGACGATCCCCAGATCATAGCCATCGCCATTGTGAACAGACCCAAAGGGGTTTATTACGGAAGTCAGGTGGCTGCACCAATTATTCGTCAGCTTTTTGAAAATATCCTTCCTTATTTAGGAATAATGGATTATAATAAATTGAATGAACAATAATTTGCTCTGAAAGGAGAAAATAAAATGTTAAAAGGACAAAAGTGTCTGGTGGTAGGCTCCGGTATCAGCGGGATCGGTGCTGTGACCTTACTGGATCAATTACATGCAGAGATTATATTTTTTGATGGAAATGAAAAACTTACGATAGAGGATTTAAAAAAGAAACTGCCGGAGGGAATCAGTGCAGACTGTTATACAAAAGACTTGCCTCAGGAAGTGATGGAAGAATTGGATGTGGCAGTGTTAAGTCCCGGTGTGCCTACAGATATTCCTATGGTAAATACCATGAGAGATATGGGAGTGAAGATCATAGGGGAGATCGAGCTGGGATATATGGCGGAGAAGGGTACTGTGGTAGCTATCACCGGCACCAATGGAAAGACCACTACTACCACCCTTGTGGGTGAGATTGTGAAGGCTCATTTTGGGCAGGAGCGGACCTTTGTAGTTGGAAATATTGGTTTTCCTTATACCCTTGAGTCTCTTAAGACTAGGAAAGATACCATAACAGTGGGAGAAATCAGCAGTTTCCAGTTGGAAACAGTTCATGAATTCCACCCCAAGGTGTCTGCTGTGTTAAATGTAACACCGGATCATTTGAATCGTCATTATACCATGGAAGCCTATGCGCAGGCAAAGGAACAGATTGCGGGCAAACAGACCAAGGATGAAATCTGCGTTTTGAATTATGAAAATACATATACCAGAAAAATGGGAGAAACCGTTCCGGCGAAGGCTGTTTATTTTTCTTCAGCACAGGCATTGGAAAATGGATACTTCCTTCAGGAAGATGTGATTTACAAGGCAGTGGACGGTCAGAAACAGGCCTTGATGAATATTTACACGGATATGAATCTGGTGGGGATCTGTAATGTGGAAAATGTGATGGCTGCCATTGCCATTGCAGAGGGTATGAATGTTCCTATGAAGACCATTCTTTCTGTCATTAAATCCTTTAAAGCAGTGGAGCATCGAATTGAATTTGTTGCAACCAAGGGCGGTGTGGATTATTACAATGATTCCAAGGGAACCAATCCGGACGCGGCAATTCAGGGCATTAAGGCTATGAGCAAGCCTACCATTCTCATCGGCGGCGGCTACGATAAGCAGAATGAATACGACGAGTGGATCGAAAGCTTCGAAGGAAAAGTAAAATGGCTTGTGCTGATTGGGCAGACCAAATTGAAAATTGCAGAGTGTGCAAGAAAGCATGGTTTTGACCGGATCAAAATGGCGGATACCTTCGAGGAATGTTTACAGCTTTGTACAGAACTGGCAAATGATGGAGAAGCGGTGCTTTTGTCGCCGGCATGTGCAAGCTGGGGGATGTTTCCCAACTATGAAGTTAGAGGAAAAATATTTAAGGACTATGTAAATGGTCTTAAGGAGTGATGGAGTGGCTGGTAATAAAAGAAGAAAAAAAGAACAGACAGAATATTTTTTTGATTATACATTATTATTTATCGTGCTTTTTTTGTTGGGCTTTGGACTGGTAATGGTATATTCCGTCAGCTCTTATGAGGCATATGCGGACTATAATGATGCGGCGTATTATTTGAAGAAGCAGTTGTTGGCGGGGATCATCGGTTTGGTGGCCATGATCATAACGGCCAATATTCCTTATAAATGGTGGATGCATTTTACGTTTCTGGCGTATGTGGTCTCCCTTGGCCTGATTGCACTGGTGCCCTTTTTCGGTAAGGAGGTAAATGGTGCAAAGCGTTGGCTGATTATTCCCGGTATCGGTATGTCTGTACAGCCGGCGGAGATTGCCAAGCTGGCAATGATTCTGGTGCTGGCCCAGCTTGTGTGTAAAATGGGTAAAAGTGTGCGTACCTTTAAGGGGATGCTGTTTTTGATGGTGGTTTCGGCTCCACCGGTGGCCATGGTATTGTTTTGTACCAGGAATCTGAGCTCTGCCATTATTATTCTGGGAATCGCAGTTTTGATGATCTTTGTGGCAGATCCGAAGTATAAAAAATATATTATCGTCGGTTTACTGGCTGTGGCGTTGGTGGCAGCACTGATTTACTATATCTCCACCTTGGAGATGAGCAGTGATCTGCACTATCGTCTGCGTCGAGTATTGGCTTGGATGAATCCGGAAGACTTTATAGATGAAGAAGGTTATCAGACCCTTCAGGCGCTTTATGCCATCGGTTCCGGCGGTATCTGGGGAAAGGGTCTTGGTCAGAGTATGCAGAAGCTTGGATTTATTCCGGAAGCCCAGAATGATATGATCTTTTCCATTATTTGTGAAGAGCTTGGACTGTTTGGAGCCATAGCGATTATCATTATGTTTGTCATGCTTCTTTGGAGAATGATGGTTATCGCCAACAATGCACCGGATCTTTTCGGAGCGTTGATCGTGGTTGGGGTGATGGGACATATTGCGATACAGGTTATCTTAAATATTGCGGTTGTTACCAATACCATTCCCAATACCGGTATTTCCCTGCCGTTTATCAGTTATGGTGGTACGTCGGTACTATTTTTGCTGATTGAGATCGGTCTGGTACTCAGTGTGGCGAAACGGATTCAGTTAAAGGAAGTAAATTAATAGGACAATGTACAAAAAGCGGGTATCCATCATAGAATAGAACATATTCTTTTCTGGATGGCCTTGTATGGACAGAATTAAAATTCATGGCGGAGTAAAACTGCAGGGAAAAGTAAGGATTCAGGGATCGAAAAATGCAGCCCTTCCCATATTGGCTGCGGTTCTCATGACAGAAGGAGAAACCCTTCTTTACAATGTACCAAAGATATCCGATGTGGACAGGATGCTGAAGGTACTTGCCTGTATGGGATATCGGGTACGGTTTTGCGAAAATTCGATCCGCATTCGAAGATGCTGTCAGCCGGGTGAAGAAAGCGTGGAAGAGATTCCGGAAGAAATGATTACGGGAATGCGTTCCTCCATGTATATGCTGGGGGCCTGTCTTGGAAGAGGACAGAAGGTATCCATGCATTATCCGGGAGGCTGCGTTATCGGAGCCAGACCCATAGACATCCATTTACAAGCTTTGGAAAGAATGGGAGCTGTATTTCATATCTGTGGAGACCTCATCTGCGGCGAGGCTCCTCGGGGACTTTACGGCACACGGATACATCTTCGTTTTCCCAGTGTGGGTGCTACAGAGAATGTGATTCTGGCCGGTGTGCTGGCAAAGGGTGAAACCATATTGTATGGAGCAGCCAGAGAGCCGGAAATCACTGCATTGTGCGAGTATCTGAATGCCTGTGGAGCAAGAATCCGGGGCATGGGAAGCAGTATTCTTGTGATTCAGGGTGTGTCTGCATTAAGAGGATGTACGTTTACAGTTCCGGGAGACCGTATTGTAGCAGGCACCTATATGTTCATGACTGCCATTACAGGAGGCTGCGGCTTGTTTGAAGGCGCATCGGTGGGTGATATGCAGGCAATTTTATCCCTGCTGGAAGCATCCGGATGTGAATTTCAGAGCAGCCGGGAAGGAATTTACCTGCAGGCACCAGAGAATTTATTGCCTGTGGGAAAGATTGTGACAGAGGTGTATCCGGGATTTCCTACGGACCTCCAATCTCTGGCCATGGTCATGGCACTGCAGATGCCGGGCCAGACCGTTGTGGAAGAAACTATTTTTGAGGATCGCTTTCAGATCGTAGATCAGCTACAGACCATGGGGGCTGATATCCGGATACAGAGCAGCAGGAGTGCCACTGTACATGGATGGAATCTCCTCAAGGGAAAATCTGTGGAGGCCAAGGAACTTCGGGGCGGTGCTGCCTTGGTGGCAGCCGGATTGATCGCAGAGGGAGTGACCTCCGTAGGCGGTTGTCAGTATATTGACAGAGGGTATGAAAATATCTGCAAGGACTTAAGAGAGTTAGGAGCGCGAATTTATCGTGATAAGTAAAAAGAAGAAATGGATGGTAAGTGTGCTGGCACTGCTAAGCGGAATCGCAGTTTTTTTGGGGATTATCTATTACCTTGTCAGCACCTATACCATTAAAACGGTATACGTGGAGGGCAATCTCCATTACTCAAAGGATGAGATCAAAGAGATGGTCATGGATGGACCACTGGGAAATAATTCCCTGTATTTATCTTTTAAATATCGGGACAAGGGTGTTAAGGGGATTCCTTTTATAGATGTTATGACGGTTGAAGTGCTTTCCCCGGATACCATTAAGATCATCGTTTATGAAAAATCACTGGCGGGCTATATTGAATTTATGGACAACTATCTTTACTTTGATAAGGATGGCTGCGTGGTGGAGAATTCCAATGTACTGACAGAAGGGATTCCGTTGGTTACTGGTTTCGAGTTTGACTACGTTGTCATGGGAGA
>JAZUCP010000121.1:0-8178 GCA_045639165.1 Acetatifactor sp.
ACTTTGTTATGAATTATGCGTTTATGAGCGCAGGTACTTATGAGCAGGCCTTGAAGGATCCGATAAAATATAGGACCTTGTATGTAAATGTGCCGGAAGATAAGATGTCAGAGATCCATCAGTTATCTGCTGAAATCATGGAAATATACGAGGTTGCCGCGGTATCCATCAATCAGGATTCCATTGACCGCTTGGATATAATGCTCAGCAGTCTGGATTATATTGTAGGTCTGATCATTCTGTGTGCGGCTGCACTGGCATTTATTGTGTTGTATAATCTGACCAATATCAATATTACGGAAAGAGTACGAGAGATTGCCACCATTAAGGTGTTGGGATTCTATAAAAAGGAAACCTGTACTTATGTATTCAGAGAAAATATGATGCTTACCGTGATCGGCGGTTTATTTGGCTTAATAATGGGTAAGTTTTTCCATGCCTTTGTAATGAGCTGTATCAGGGTGGATATGGTTTCTTTTGAAACAAGGATTACACCCCTGAGTTATTTGCTTGCTTTTATATTGACCTATTTGTTTGCATCGTTTGTGAATCTGGTAATGAGAAATAAGATTGCAAAGATCAGTATGACGGAATCCTTAAAATCAGTGGATTAGAGCATAGGAGTTTAAAATTTATGAAAAAAATTGCAAATATTTTGTTGATTTTTGCTGCATTGGCTGCCGGAGTGTTGGTTCAGGTGATGGGAGCATTGACGGTTATGATTCCGGCAGTAGTAATCTTGAAAATGCCGGAAGTGCCTCTTGGGTTAACCGTGTTTGTTACCCATGTATTTTTGCTGCTTTGTTTCGGAGCCTGGTATTGCTTCGCCTGTTGTCAGGAAAGCAATGCATTGAGTACACTGAAGTATACTTTGAGAGGAAAGAATATACTGATTATTCTTTTGTTGGCAGTTGGAGGTTGCTTTTTAACCAATTTTCTCATGCCAATAGCCAGTATGGTTATACCGGAAAGTATTATTCAGGCTTATATGGAGCTGATGGAAGCGGCGGGTTTTGGAGAGAGCATTTTGCCAACCATAGCGGCAGTGGCCATAGCCCCCTTTGGAGAGGAGTTACTTTTTCGAGGAGTTGTGTATCATTATGCAACCAATATGGTCCGGGAACTGTCTAATAGAAGAAGAGCCTTTTATATTGCAAATGTGATACAGGCCCTGGCTTTTGGAATCTTTCATGGCAATCTGATTCAGGGAGTCTATGCATTTGCACTGGGGCTTTTGCTTGGATATCTGAGAGAGCGTTTTGGAAGCATATGGGCATCCATTATCGGACATATTCTGATCAATGCATGTTCCGCATTTATCTGGGAGCCCCTTGCTCTGCGTATCCCGGAATCTTTAGCGATATACGCAATTGCGTCCCTTATATGCTTTGGAATTGTGTGGCTTGGGTTTAAACTGGGCGGTCCGGCAAAAAAAGAATGAATACGTAAGGAGGAATTAGCTTGGAACCAATTACCATCGGAAAGAAAAAACGAAAAGTGAAAGACAGCAAGCGGATGCGTAAACAAAAGCGTAATTCTACCATTTTTCTGGCACCCAGTGTGCTTGGTGTGGCATTGTTTTTTGTCATACCTTTTCTTGTTGTAATATATTATTCAATGGTGGATAACCCCATCAGTTTGAATTTTGTATTTCTGGATAATTTTAAAAATGTAATCCGGAATAATGCCTTTAAAAAGGCGGTAAGGAATACCTTTTCTTTTTCGGCCATTGCAGTACCATTGGCGGTGGTATTATCCTTGCTGCTGGCAGTTTTACTGGATTCGAAAATCCCTTTTAAAAGTCAGTTTCGAACCTTCTTTTTAAGCCCTATGATGGTACCGGTGGCTTCCGTTGTGTTGATCTGGCAAGTGTTGTTTCACTATAACGGCGTGATAAATGAAATTACAGGGATCTTTGGAGTGGCTAAAATAGACTGGCTGAAATCTGATTACTCCCATGTGGTAATCGTAGCACTATTTCTGTGGAAAAACCTTGGGTACAATATGATTCTGTTTATGGCAGCATTATCCAGTATTCCCAAGGACGTGATTGAAGTGGCCCGTTTGGAAAGTGCCAATCCACTGCAGATTTTCTTTTACATAAAAACAAGATATCTTTCAGCTACCATCTTATTTGTGACCATCATGTCCCTGATCAATTCCTTTAAGGTGTTTAGGGAGATTTATCTTTTAACAACAGATTATCCCTTTGACAGCATCTATATGCTGCAGCATTTTATGAATAATACCTTCAAGAACCTGGATTATCAGAAATTATCCAGTGCAGCGGTGTTAATGTCGATTGCAATGGTTATCATCATAGGTGTGTTATTTATGGTGGAAAATCATTTCGGAAAGGATGTGGAAGGATGAAAGAGTTACTGGCGAAAGTTCGGATCGGTCTGGGAACTATTTTGGCAGCTGGTATTGCATTATTGTTCCTAATGCCGATTATCCTGACGATTACAAATTCCTTTATGACAGCCACCGAAATATCGGCTAACTATGGTATGATCTTTGCCACCAATGATACGGGTGGAAAGGTGTATATATCTGAAATAGTTAATTTGAAATTTATACCGGATATGGTTTCCTTTAGTCAGTATATTACGGTACTTTTAAAAAGTCCGGATTACCTGCTGAAATTTTGGAATTCCGTTATTCTGGTAGGCCCCATCGTAGTGTTTCAGCTTGCAGTGGCATCTTTAGCTTCCTACGGATTTGCCAGATACAGAGGAAGGATCCGAGAGATTATCTTCTTTTTGTACATAATCCTCATGCTAATGCCTTATCAGGTTACATTGGTACCCAATTATCTGGTGTCTGACTGGTTAAATATTTTAGATACCAAATGGGCTATATGGCTCCCCGGTATCTTCTCACCTTTTGCAGTGTTTATGCTGACCAAATTTATGCGTCGTATTCCTACGGGAGTGATCGAGGCGGCGCAGATAGATGGTGCGGGAGAGTGGCAGATCTTCAGGCAGGTGTGCTTGCCATTGTGTAAAGGATCCATCGCTTCGGTGGCCATCCTGGTATTTATAGATTATTGGAATATGGTGGAACAGCCTTTGATCTTACTATCCGATCAGGAGATGCATCCATTATCTGTATTCTTAAGTAAGATCAATGCGGGAGAGATCGGACTGGCATTTGCAGTTGCCACAATTTATATGATTCCTACCTTGCTTGTATTTTTATACGGTGAAGAGTATCTGATAGACGGAATTCAATATCAGGGCGGTATTAAAGGATAAACAGACTTTATAATGAAAGCCTTTTGGCAGAAAAGAGGAAAACATGAACGAGAGTAAAAAGACCAGAAAGGAATGGATCAAGTCAGCAGCAATTGTATTTTTATCTATTATGCTGGTGCTGACATTCTTCTCCAATTCCATAATGAATTATTCCCTTCCGGAGGTGGCTTCACAGTATGTCCAGCCGGGAACCATTGCTACCCAGATCAGAGGAAATGGTATTGTGGAAAGCGGTGATCCTTATAAGGTTAAGATCAGCGGAGTACGTAAGGTAGAGTCCGTACAGGTATATGAGGGAGATGTGGTGGAAAAAGGAACCGTATTAATGCATTTATCTGCAAAGGACAGTGAAGCTTTAAAGGCTGCAAAGGCAGAGTTAAAAGCGGCGGAATTAAGCTATGAAATGGCTCTATTGACAGGTAGTGTAGATCAAACGATTATGCAGAATGCAGGAAAGACCCTGTCTACGGAAACCTATAAAAATAAAATTATTTCTTTGAAGAACGAAATTGCACTGGCTGAAAGAGATGTAAATACAGCACAGGCACAGGTGGATGAGATTACACGTTGGGGATCGGCTTTATCAACCCAGATCTCTATCACCCATGTGGATCATGATACCAGCGATGAGCAGGCAGCTGTGAACAGTGCCAAGAGTGCTACGGATGCGGCAAAGCTTCAGTTAGACAGTTCTAAAAGTGCAGAAGAAACAGCAAAAGCCGACCTGGAAGCAGCACAGGCTGCATTGGATACTGCAAGGGAACAATTGGCTGTGTCTCCCGATGACACTAGCCTTCAGCAGCAGGTAACAACTGCGGAAGCTGCAAAAACGGCTGCAGAAGCTGCCTATAATGGAGCAGTGCAGCAAACCACCAATGATAATGCTGCTTATGAGACTGCGAAGAAGAATTATGAAACCGCAGCGGCAGTGCTTAAGAATGTAACAGATACCATAGCAAGTCTGGCGAATCTGAACAGCCAACAGGATGCCAATAAGGTTAATCTGTTCCATGCTCAAAATGAACTGGAAGATAAAAAGAAGATTTTGGCACAAAAAGAAGAAGCATTGAATGATTATGTAAAGAATACATCCGATGCAATCGATCTAGGGAATAAATATCAGGTAGTGCTTGATGCAAGACAGAAGGTTGCGGATATGGAAAAAGAGGTTTCCGGCAGCGATGTAAAGGCACCTATTTCCGGAACCATCATGTCAGTCAATGTAACTTCCGGTCTGGATACTCCTGAGGATGGCGTAGTGGTAACCATGCAGCCGGAAGGAGAAGGTTATACCTTAAGTATCAGTGTTACCAATGAACAGGCAAGAAAAGTAACAGTGGGAGAAAAAGCCAGTCTGATCAATTCCTGGAGATATGATGATCTGGATGTAACGCTGGTAAAGATCATGCCTGATAAAAATGATCCTGCACAGAAAAAGATGCTGGTATTCGACGTGGCAGGTGACAGTGTGATCGCTGGACAGAGTTTAAATATCTCTGTAGGACAAAAGAGTGCCAATTATGATATGGTAGTTCCCAATAGTGCTATTAGAGAGGATAATAATGGTAAGTTTATCCTGATCGTAGAAGCTAAGAATTCTCCTTTAGGAAACCGATATATTGCTACTCGTGCTGATGTAGAGGTGATTGCATCCGATGATACCAAATCAGCCATTAAAGGTGCATTGCAGGGATATGAGTTTGTCATTACAACTTCAACTCATCCTATTAAAGCAGGACAATATGTGAGATTATCATCCAATTAAAAGAACGTATGTGGATCACAGTGAGTGATCCGAAAGAAGAGGAATGTATGAATAAAAGAATTGTGAAGGGCTTTACAAAAAGAAGGTTCATTCTTTTTATAACGGTATGCCTGTCCTTGCTGCTTTCTTTCGTTCTGTGGATCATAGCTTCCGGGTTAATAAAGGATCAGGAGAGTCAGAGAATGGCTCAAAGATGGAGTGAAAATGGGGACGTTGCCCAGATAAGCTGCTTTTTCTCGGTGAATACATATATGACGCCGGATCAGATTGAAGAGATTGAATATAAGCTTGGAAACAGGCTTCAGGAGCAGTCCATCATTAATGAATCTTTGAATCCGTCTGCAAGATTATGGACGGATGCTTATAGTGCATATGGTAAGATCACAGTGAATAGTGAAAGAGGCAGTATTACAGCGGATGCCATCGGTATCGGCGGAGACTTCTTCCTGTTTCATCCCTTGAAGTTATTAACCGGCTCCTTTTTCTCAGGCAATGATCTGATGCAGGATTATTGCGTATTGGATGAGGATGCAGCCTGGAAGTTATTTGGTTCCAATGATATTGCGGGTCAAATCGTAACCATCGGCGGAGTGCCCCATATGGTTCAGGGGATTATAGAACGGGAAGCTGGAAAGCTGGCAGAAGCCGCAGGACTGGACAGCAGTGTGGTTTATGTTTCTTATGATACTTTAAGTAGGTATGGTTCCCACAGCGGTATCAATCATTATGAAATTGTGATGCCTGACCCGGTCAAGGGATATGCACAAAATACGATGAAAGAATTATTCTCCATAGATGAGCAGGACATGGAGATTATCAATAATACAGAACGATTTGAGCTTTTGAATCGAATCAAGCTGATCAATTCCTTTGGGACCCGTTCCATGAATGGAAAAGCGATCATCTATCCCTATTGGGAAAATATGATCAGGGGTCTGGAAGATATCATAATGGTTTTGACCATGTTTGGAATTCTACTGCTGATTTATCCGGTAACTGTAATTGTGGTTACAGTGATAATCCTGTGGAAGCGACGTACATGGACTGTAAAAAGTATATGGAAGAAAATAAGAGGAGGAAGAGGCTATGAGAAAAAATATTTTTAAACGGATGCTCTGTGCAGTATTGACAGCAGTCATGGTACTGTCCCTGTGTGCATGCGGGGATAAGGAAGCGTCCAAAAATGCAGAGGCCAATAATCAGGCGGCTAAACAGAATGTATATTCCTATACAGATATTGATCTGGGGGTAGATATGAATAATGCCAATATTCAGGGAATGCGTTATGTGAATGATCGTCTGTATGTGTTAATACAGGATTATTCCGGACAGTTTGGAGCATCTGCCGGTGCCAGAATTATGATGGATATGCCTGTTGTGGAAGTACTCCCGGAAGAAGGTGTAGAGGCTTTGCCGGAAGAGGGTGTTGATATCGGTGTGGAAGAACCCATGGAGTATATGGGACCGGTATATATCCTGATGTCCACCAATATGGACGGCAGTGACAAGAAGCAGGTTGTTTTGAACATGGGTGATACCTGGAATAACAATAGTTACATTAACCGTATGTTCATTACGGAAGATGGTAATATTATTGGTATTCAGGAATCTTATCAGGAAGATTTGTCTGATCCCCTCAACCCGGTTTTCAAAAATGTAAATTACATTATCCGCTGGGATGCAGAAGGCAATCTGTGTTATGTGAAGGATATGGCGGAATATGTGGGAGATGTACAGTGGTATTATCCAAGAGATATGTTTGAATTGGAGGATGGCTCTCTTGTATTCTTCTCCTATGAAGGATTAGGTGCCAATATTGATATGGATGGTAATATGCTTTCCAAGATTGAAATCGATCCGGAAACTGCAGCCATGATCGGTAATCTTGTAAAGAGCAATGACGGTACCATCTACATGACTACCTATAATAATGAATATACCAAGATGTTTATCTCTTCTTTTGACGTGAAGAGTGGTGCAGAAGGAGAAAAGGTGGAATTACCCGGCAATATGAGTAATTATACCTTCTATCAGGGATACGATACGGATTTTATTGTAACCAATTCCATGGGCTTATTTACCTATAATATTGGTGATGAAGCACCTGTACAGATCATGGATTTTATCAATTCCGACTTCCCATCTACATGGATAAACAATGTAGTGGCAATTGATGGTGAGCACTTTGTGGCTTCCTATAACGACCAGACAGATTGGCAAATGCATTTTGCGCATTTTACAAAGGTAGCACCGGAGGATGTCCCGGACAAGAAAACCATTATGCTTGGCTGCATGTATCTGGATTACAATATCAGAAAGCGTGTAATTGATTTTAACAAAACCAATCCGCAGTATCGTATCTCTATTAAGGATTACTCTCAGTATTCTACCATGGAGGATTATCGGGCCGGATATACTAAGTTAAATAACGATATTATCAGCAATCAGGTGCCGGATATCCTGCTTGTAAACTCTGATATTGATGTGAACAATTATATCAGTAAAGGTGTTTTCGCAGAACTGAATTCCTTTATTGAAAATGATCCGGAGCTTGCTAATGTGGAAATGCTTCCAAATATTGTAGAAGCATTCTCTGTTGATGGGAAATTATATACTTTGGTTCCAAGCTTCAGTATCCGCAGTGTGATTGCTAAGACTTCTTTACTGGATGGCAGAACAAGCTGGACTATGGAAGAGTTTATGGATTTTGCCAAGAATCTGCCGGAAGGAACCAGCGCATTTTCACCGGAAATGATGCGTGAGAGCTTTATTTATCAGGTTATGAACTTCGTAGGAGCGGATTTCGTGGATTCTGTTACCGGCCAGTGCAGCTTTGATTCCCAGGAATTTATTAATATTCTGGAGTATGCAAAGACATTACCTAAGGAATTGCCGGAAAATTACTATGATGATTATGATTGGACGCTGTATGAAACACAGTACCGCGATAATCGTACCATTTTGATGGAAGTATATATGAGCAGTATCCGAGATCTGAAATACTCCATTAGAGGTCAGATCGGAGAGCCTGTAACCTTTATCGGCTTCCCTACGGGAGACGGCAATGGTTCCATCATTCAGATGAGCTCTACAGGTTTTGCGATTTCTGCAAAATCTGCATACAAAGACGGCGCATGGGAATTTATCAGATACTAT
>JAZUCP010000122.1:0-4726 GCA_045639165.1 Acetatifactor sp.
GTGTTTAGTAAACCAAGCCCGATTCTCCGGCTGGAAATCATCACTGCAACGGGAAATAGGACTGACGCTGCGATTCCACATATCTTCACTTGCCATACCCATACAGTTGATCATCTGATTATCAAAATGCTGCCCAACGGACGCTTCCATGGCATCATGGAATTGTCTGGCCACCTGACCTACCGGTGCAAGGTTTTTATAATATCTTCGAGTCATACTCTGATTGTCGATCTTTACAAATTCTGTTCCGCATTCTCTCAGATAATCATGGAATGCATTGTAGAATGCATAGGCTTTTGCCTGCTCCGGACTGTGAATATATCTGCCGTCCTCCGCCTGAATCAGACAATCCTTATGTTTTTTATAAATTTCACCTTCCGGGTCCACACCCATCCAGTAACCGGTAGTAGGATGCCACATACCAACAGTGATACCGTACTCTTTGATTTTATCGATACAACCCTTTAACCCATTGGGGAATCGATAAGGGTCTGCTTTAAAGGAGTACATTTTGGAGGAATGCATCAGACGGAACATTTCCGGACGGTTCTTGTATTCCACACCGTAGAAATCCCGGATTTCCGCCCACATATCATCAATAATGGCCCATTTTACCGGGATATCCTTCTCTTTAAATTCCTGGCATTTTGCCAACAGACTTTTCTCATCCACACGGATTTCAAAGGCATCCCAGCTGCACCAGCCCAGATACTCGAAAACTTCAGGATATCTACGCATCTTTCGGGTCCGATATCCGGTTCCCAAAAGCTTTAATCCTGCTTCCGCACATTTTTCCAGCAAAGCATAGGGATTCTTTCCTTCCGCCCACACAAACGCTAAGGCCTTACAATCCACCAGTTTCTCATACCAGCTAAACAGCTTAGCACGGATCAAGTTATTTTCCGTACCCTCTAGCACACATTTATAATTTTCAGACACCACAGGCAGGATCACACCAAAGCCGCCATCTTCCTTTTCATATACCAATCCCTGTGTTTCCTCGGGAATCTCAGAAAATTCAGTACCGAAAGCCGGCCTACACCAAAATTCACTGTGACGATAATCCGCCATCCAGCTCTTCACACCTTCTATCTCAAATTCAATCCCTGCTCCAAACTCCGAATCCAGCATACAATTGGAAAATCCGTCAATATACACTGCATGCACATCTGCTTCCAGCTTTTCAGACAATCTTACATGATAATCCTGGCGTTTTCCATCCTTCAAGTTCAAATAGGCTCTCATTGATTTCATATGGTAATTACTCCTTTTTGTATTATTCACAGTTGAAGACATTTTTTGTATCTTTTCTTCATCATACTCGGTTTTTCATTGACATATCAAGCTAATTATTGTAATTTTATAGACAGAAGTTATCTTTTTTGAGGTGAGTATTTATGATCATACATCAGCAGCACAATTCCCTTGGCAATTACAACTACAATGCCTTTTTTTACGATAATTGCGAGTGGTTTTATCACTTTCACAAAAATTATGAACTGGCTTATGTCTTAGAAGGGGAAGTGGAACTGACCCTGAACGAAAACAAATACATATTATCCCCGGATACCTTTGCCTTGATTCTCCCAAACCAATTTCATTCCTATCACACCCCGGCTCACTCTCGGGTATGGATCGGTGTGTTCTCTGCTGATTTTGTAGGCGAATTTGCCAAAATGACTGCACACAAAAAGGCTGACAAGCCCATGTTCACCTGCCAGCCCAAAATACGGGGGTATTTATTACAGTATTTGATTACCACCGAAAAGCAAAGTGCTCTTCTTTTAAAGTCTGCACTTTATGCGGTGTGCAGTGAATTTTTAAACTGCGTTCAGCTTCAGGAAGCCTCTCCGGAAAAAAGCTTTATCTACGATATGATTCACTTTCTTTCCCAGCATTTTCAGAAGGAGGTTTCTTTAAAAACAATCGCAGATACTTACGGCTATGAATATCACTATCTATCCAGACAGTTCCACAAGCATTTTCATATGAACTTTAAACAATTCCTAAATGTTTACCGCATTGATTTTGCCTGCGACCAGCTCATTCATACCGAAAAAAACATTACGGATATTGCTTTAAACTCCGGCTTTCAGACCATGCGGACCTTTAACCGGGCATTCTTGGCTCAGACCGGCATGACACCGACCGAGTTCAGACACAGCAAACGCCTGGGCATGATCGTGGATTATCCGGAAGAGCCTATTTTGGATCTTCCACCAAATTATGAATCCAGATTCCTTTCTTGACCAATATAAATCCTACAATACATTTTATGATTTCAATCAACTGGCACACCAGATACAGGGGCACAATTAGCAACCCGGTATACCGGCTCAGCAGATAAGCCACCGGAATATTCACACACCACATAAATCCACTGTCAAACAAGAATGTGATCATGGTTTTACCGCCGGAACGGAGGGTAAAATAAGCTGCATGCATAAATCCATGGAGAGGCATACAGGCAGCCGCCACCCGTATAAAGGAGGTTGCCAGGTTCTTTACCTCATCCGTCGTATTATACATTTTGGGAAACATTGGAGCACACAATATCATCAAACTTCCCATAACCACACAGGACATTACGTTAAAAGCAATCAGCTTATTATCTGCATCCCTGGCTTCTTCCAATCTTCCGGCACCCAGTCTTTGTCCAACCACAATGGCAATCGCATTACCCATAGCCAAGAATACCACATTGAACAGATTGGAAATGGTACTGGAAATATTCATTCCAGCTACCACATCCAGGCCTCTTACGGAATAGCACTGCATCATTGTCGCCATTCCCACAGACCAAAGGATCTCATTCACCATAAGTGGTGCTCCTTTTAAAACAATCTGTCCTGTCAAAGCAGCCGGTATCTTAAAGCTTTTATAAGCACCTTCTATAAATTTCATTCTTGCTTTGTGTCTATGAGTCCATATCACAGTTATCATCATCTGCACATAACGGGACACAACGGTAGCAGCGGCGGCACCCACCACTCCCAATGCAGGGAATCCGAATAAACCGAAGATCAATACTGCATTCAATACCAGATTCACCAATACGGCCACAACACCCGACTTCATGGGCAGCATGGTCTCTCCACACTCCCTTAAAGTACTGGTATAAAACTGGTCTATACAAAAGGGGGGCAACCCAAAAAGCATAACCAGAAGATACTGTTTGCCGTAGTGCAAAGTGGTCTGCAGGGACGGGTCCCCACTCTCTCCATGGAGGTAAAGCAGGATCAACTCTTCCCCTCGAAGGCCCAGCAGCAACAAGCCTACAACCAACAGTAGCACGCAGGCATAAATCTTAAATCGAAAGGTATCTCTGACACCTTTTTGATCACCTCTTCCGTAAAACTGTGCACCGAAGATTCCGGCACCGGAGATGGCACCGAAAATACTGATATTAAACACCATCATCAACTGGTTTACAATGGCAACGCCGGACATCTGCTCCGTTCCCACGCGTCCCACCATAATATTGTCCAAAAGGCCCACAAAATTGGTGATTCCGTTCTGAATCATCATAGGTACTGCCACCATTAACACCATATGATAAAAATCTCTGTTTCCTATAAATTTTCGTATCAATGTCTTTTTCATCTATCTCTTGACTCACTTCCATCTTTTACTCTATACTGTTGATAGTATAGCAAATATTTTTAAGAATTCAACTATATTTCCGTTTTCAAGAGAGCTTTAAGCTCTGATCCGGCAATTTAAGAAAGGTAATTTCCATGGCAGATATCAATAAAATTCACGAAAAATATATGAAAGCCGCCATTAAGCAGGCAATGAAGGCTTATGCGCTGGGGGAAGTCCCCATCGGCTGCGTCATCGTTCATGAAGGGCAGATTATCGGGCGGGGATATAATCGTAGAAATACTGATAAGAACACTCTGGCTCATGCGGAGATCACTGCCATTAACAAGGCCAGCAAGAAGATCGGAGACTGGCGACTGGAGGAATGTACCTTATACGTCACTTTGGAGCCCTGTCAGATGTGTGCCGGGGCCATTGTCCAGGCCCGCATCACAGAAGTGGTCATGGGATGCATGAATCCGAAAGCCGGATGTGCCGGTTCCATTTTGAACATTCTGGAAATGCCTCAGTTTAATCACCAGGTCAAGGTGGTAAGAGGGATTTTAGAGGAGCCCTGCAGTCAAATGCTAAAAACATTTTTCACAGAACTTCGGGAACGCAACAAAAAAGAAAAAGAAGCAGCAAAAGCTGCTTCCCTTTAGTCCTCTGCAATATAAGTCGGTGCTGCTTTAGGACTTCTGCCCTTGATCACATTGTGATAATACGCATAGGTCATTGGATCGTCCTTTTTCAGCATATCTGCATCCGTTACCTTACCCAGGAAAACGGTATGGGTAGATGTTTCCATGGTATCGATGACTTCGCATGTAATGTATGCGCAGGCATCTGCCACTACAGGCAGGAATCCGCCCACTTTCATTTCTACCTCGTCAAATTTATTGTGATCTCTTCCACTTTTAAATCCAAAGGTTCCGATAACGCCTGGATTTGTATTTTCTCCTAAAATAGAGATGGCAAAATGTCCATTCTCCTTGATACATTGATTGGTATAATTGCTGTGATTTATGCTGACAGCAATGGTAGCCGGTTCTGATGTAATCTGCATAGCACTGTTGGCAGTGCAGCCTGTTGGTCTTCCGTTGTCCCAGGTACTAACCACATATACGCCATAAGACAACTGTCT
>JAZUCP010000123.1:0-1527 GCA_045639165.1 Acetatifactor sp.
GCATTAAAATCCAATGTGGAATTGCTGGATGAAGGTGTGGCAATGTTCAGCGACGATACCAGAGATGTGATCAAGGGACACGTATTTTATGAAGAAGTTCCTGGATTTGTCAATGGTGGCAAGGGTCTTGAAGAGAAATTGCTGGGAGCAGTAACTGCCTGGTGCAGTGAGAACCAAGAGCAGGATTTCAGGCCCAAAAGTTGTGCACAGATTATTAATTATGTATCCGCTCATGACAATTTTACTCTTTGGGATAAGCTGGTATTGTCCATCAAGGGCGGACATGGCGTGAATAATGAATACAGGGTCGATTCAGAGGAAGAAACGGATCCGGCAATTTTTGCGGAAAAGTACGAAGATGTTCTGGAAGCCAATAAGCTGGCTGCAGTTATATATTTTACCTGTCAGGGACATATCTTTTTCCAGGCAGGGGAGGAATATGGAAGAACCAAATTTGGCGACGGCAACAGCTATCGTTCCGCTCCGGAACTGAATATGATCCGCTGGCATCAGACACTGGAGTTTGCAGATCTGGTTGCATATTATGAAGGATTGATCAGTCTGAGGAAGAAACTTCCCGGACTTTGTGATAAGAGTGCAGCTGCTAAGGATCGTATCTTCGGCAAGAAGATTTGGAAAGAAGGAGTAGTGTCCTTTAGGCTGAATAATGCTTCTGAAGAATTGGTTAAATGGAGTGAATTGTTTATTGCATATAACAGTAATCCGGAAAAGGCATTGGTAACATTACCGGATGGCAAGTGGACAGTGCTGGCAGATAAGGAAGGTACTGACTGCGAGAAGAAACCGGTACTTACTGCAGACGGGCAGTTGATAATTCAAGGCTGTAGCGGTATAATATTAGGTAAGTAACAAAGGCATACAGAAAGGGTAATCTAAATGAAAAGAGCAAGTGGAATTTTGCTTCCGGTAGCCAGTCTGCCGTCTAAATACGGTATTGGATGCTTTTCAAAGGAAGCGTATCAGTGGATAGATCAGTTGAAGAAAGCGGGTCAAAGCTATTGGCAGATTCTGCCACTGGCACCAACCAGTTATGGAGATTCACCATATCAGTCATTTTCTTCCTTTGCAGGAAATCCATATTTTATTGATCTGGAAGAATTGATCGAAGAAGGCGTTCTTTCAAAAGAAGAGTGCAACGAAATTGATTTCGGTGATTATCCTAACTATATTGATTATGGTAAATTGTACGATCATCGTTATGCTCTTTTGAGAAAGGCATATGAACGCAGCAATATCTCTGAGAATCCGGAATTCAACAGATTTGTTTGGGACAATGGAGAATGGCTGGAAAATTATGCATTGTTCATGGCAGTAAAGAATCGATTTAACGGTGCTTCCTGGAGTGAATGGGCAGAAGATATTAAAAAGCGTTGGGGCTATGCGATGGATTATTATCGCAGAGAATGTTATTTTGACATAGAATTTTATAAATATCTTCAGTTTTTGTTTAGAAAGCAATGGGATAAGCTGAAAAAGTATGCAAATGACAATGGTATTGAAATCATC
>JAZUCP010000124.1:0-2768 GCA_045639165.1 Acetatifactor sp.
TCAACGAAAAAGATGCCCAGCTCAACGAAAAAGATGCCCAGCTCAACGACAAAGATGCCCAGCTTAAACGTGCCCTGGTAGATGAAGAATATCGGAAGGAATTACTGAAAAGCATGAATGCCTAATACGACAATATGTCAAACGCCTCGCTTACGCGAGGCATTTTCTATTCCTTTACTGTGGTTCCTCTGACATGTAATCTTGGCTTATATTCCATGAACACCGGCATATCTTCCGCCGAGTAATTTTTCATTTTTTCCAGCAGTATACTCAATCCCACTTTACAGCCATGGAAAGCCATCTGATCCACACTGGTTAATTGAGGAGACATGATTTTATCCAGATACAGATTGTCAAATGCACAGATTGCCATATCTTCAGGTATTCGCAGACCTCTTCGATTCAACACGCTGATACACCCCATTGCTGTCATATCATTAACCGCTATGATTGCCGTACACTCAGGATGATTATCCAGCAGCTCTTCCGTCATTTTTGCACCGCAGTCAAACTCATAGGTGCTGTCCAAACCTTCATTTTCATTCTCGGAAACCAGTACACGCAGATGGTCCTCCAGCCCTACGGCCTTCATAGCTGCACGACTTCCTTCCATACGTTTTTTTCTAGCGTCAGTCATATTGGCAAAGGGTGTAGAGATGTATGCGATATTTTTATGTCCCAATGACAGCAGATGCTCTGTCGCCATCTGCCCTGCCGCATAGCTATTCAAACTAACAGTATCCACATCCACCCCGGGCATCTTCTCTCCTACAATCACCGTAGGAATATCCTCCGGGATCGGTACCTTGGGCGTAAATAAGCTTAAGATTCCCTGGGCTCCGATGCTGCGCAGATAATTAAAGCTCTGTGCTTCTGCCGCCTCACTTCGCATGGTATTCTGCATTACGATGGTCAGGCCTAATGATTTTGCATATATTTCAACATTCTGCGCCAGGAACGGATAGTACAAATTGGATAAGGTGGGCACCAATAATCCCACTACCGGTACCTGCTCCAATGATTTTGCACGCTTCTTAAACTGATATCCCATGCTTTCTGCAGTTTTCAAAACCAAAGCACGGGTTTCAGGTGAAATAGAAACCTTTGTATTATTATTGAGTACGATTGAAACAGTGGACTGTGATACGCCGGCAACTCTGGCAATGTCATGGGTCGTAACTTTCATGGATTCAACCTCCTATTTGTTGCTTCTTTCATTTTAACGTGCCCGCTTTTAATTGTCAACTAATAATTAGTAAACAATGGCCCGCAGGTTACGTACTTTAATGAAAGCAACAGAAGTTAATCACATGTCACCAATCCCTTAATAAAGTTATCTGTATGGCTTGCCATATCCTCATTGGCTTTATCGAACTCTTCCAATGTATAAATATGATTTGAAGCACCGGTAAACTTCCATAATCCTTGAGAGATCAGATTAACACCTCGTTTACATAACGTTGCTTCGTACTCTATTCTTCTTTCATGACAATTGAACATGTTCATTGCCTTTAGATTCCAAAGCTGGAAATCTATGGTGCGAGGGCCATCATTATGATAGCCTGCTATTCCCAGATTCCCATGTGCACACACCATTTCACCAGCCAGATTAAGTCCGTCCTGGGTGCCTGTAAATTCTACCACATTCTGAAATCCAGTATGAAAGATATCCGTCTTATGACCATCTCTGGTCAGATCCGGCTTGTTCCATGTCTGCCAGTTTAACTTAAAGTTTGCGGGCAGTTCATGCGGCAGATACACCTCATCTGCACCATATCTTAATGCATTTTCCAAAGCAATCTCGCGTTTATCTACTGCGATAACACGCTCATATCCTCTTGCCTTAAAAAGGGATACCATACCAAGCCCCATATAACCGGTACCTACCACAACAATGGTGTCTCCAACCTTACCGGTGTCCACCCTTTCTGCCACGCTCATCATACATCCAAGGGGTTCTGCTACCGCATCCTCGGTTTTCACATTATCCGGGACTACAAAAACCTTGTGGGAATCCATAACAATATATTCCTTATATCCGCCGCCACCCAGACCGGTAACCCGGTCACCGATCTTAAAACCGGTAACATTCCTTCCTTTGTCTACCACAACACCCACTGCTTCATGTCCGAATGTGGTACCTTCCTTCGCAACACTCCACGGATAATACTCCGAATGACACATTCCGGTATAAAGTACCTTTACTAACAGCTGATTATCATTGATTTTTGGAATCTCCACTTCTATCACTTTACTTTTTTTTGGTTCTACCATAACCAATTGCTTCATATGGAATACCTCCTCGGGACTACTTTAAACCGTTTTCTTTTAAATAATTAATACTCATTTCCGCACATTCCATGGAATTTTTACCAAGACTTGGTCTGTCCTGTTCTACGACCAGCCATGTAGCACCGGCATCCTCAGCAGCCTTTACAATCGCCGGAATATCCTGACGACCATAACCTACCGGGCGAAGTTCAAACACGCCTTCAGCATCTTCCTTTTTAGCATCTGTCCCAATAAGTGCATACATATTCTCAGACTTCTTGCCCGAAAAATCTTTCAAGTGAACAATTGGCGCTCTGCCGGCATATTTTCTTACATAATCATCCGGCTTTTCACCTCCCACGTTTACCCAGCAGGTATCCAGTTCGGTCTGAAGTAAATCCTCTGAGATCTCATCATAAAAGGTTTCCAAAACATACTTTCCGTTCACTTTTTCAAATTCGAAGTCATGATTATGATAAAGCAGCTGCATACCTCTT
>JAZUCP010000125.1:0-10746 GCA_045639165.1 Acetatifactor sp.
AGTCTGCAGATACTCTACACCAAATGCCTGTAATACATATTTGTAAATCACACCAGCCACCGCACTTGCCAAAGTTATAACAAAAATAACCGCGGTTCCCATTCCTGCCGCTGTCTTAATCTTCTTGGATACACCAAGGAAAGGACACAATCCCAAAAACTGGCTTAATACAACATTACTTACCAGAGAGGAACTGATCAAAATAATCAATAAATCTTTTACTTCGCTCATTATTTATTGTCCTCCTTTCCGGTTACACTTTTTTCTGAAGCCGTCTCATCATAAAATCGATGATTGCATCCGCTTTCTCCACAGCTCATACAATCATGGCTGCATCCGGAACCAACTTTACTCATATCTTTGCCCTTTTTCTCGCCCCGGATCTTAATATAGTTCTGAATAGCCGTCAAAGCTGCCAGTACAAAGAATGCTCCCGGTGCAAGCACAAAAATACCGATTGGAGTAAAGGAATCCGGCATTATCTGAATATCAAACACCTTACCTGTACCCAGTAATTCTCTCACACCGCCGATGCAGGTTAAAGCGAAGGAAAAGCCCAGTCCCATACCGATACCATCAAATAAAGAGGGCAGGGGCGGGTTAAAATAGGCATAGCTTTCTGCACGACCTAAAATAATACAGTTTACAACGATCAGTGGAATATAAACGCCCAGTGCCTTATTCAGATCCGGCAGATAGGCTTTCAACAGCAATTCCACAACCGTTACAAAGGATGCAATGATTACGATAAAGGCGGGAATACGCACCTTATTCGGAATGATATTTCTCATCAGAGAAATGATCATGTTGCTGAGAGCCAGAACCACCATTGTGGTCAGACCCATACCCAGACCGTTCATTGCAGAAGTAGTCACTGCAAGGGTGGGACACATACCCAACATCAATACGAAAGTAGGGTTTTCCTTCAGCAAACCGTTAAAAAGACGTTCTTTCGCTTCTCTCATGCTTATTTCCCTCCTTTCAGTTCTTCTGTTACAACACGCACACCGCCGTTCACAGCATTTACAACGGCTTTTGTGGTTATGGTAGCACCGCTGATAGCATCAATCTCACTGTCAGAGGTACTTCCACTCTTTGTATATGTAAAAATAGTTGCTTCTACATTTTCAAACTGAGGCACCAGAACCTCTTCTGCTCTCATTCCCAGACCGGGTGTCTCTCCTATGCTCAGAATGGATACCCCGTTCAGCATTCCCTCGTCTGTCACACCCATATACAAGGTAATTGCCCCTGCATAACCTTGTGATGTAGTTGTCTCCAACACATATCCCAAATGTTTACCGCTTCCATCCAGTGCATCATAAACCGTACCGATCTCCACACCATTATCCTTTAAGTCTGCTGTTAAAGCAGCACTTGTTGTATAAGCCAATTCTTCGAAGCTTGCCGCCTCTGTGAATACCTTCCTGCATGCTTCCTGAATCGCCTTTTCCTCCTGCAGGCGGATGGGGTCTTTGGTCAATTCGTAAACAAATCCCAACATAAGCCCTGCAAGCAAGGTAATCACAAAAAGAATTGCCGCTTCCTTTAACATGATTTTCTTTTCTTTATTTTCCACGACCCATACCTCCTTTACCAAATGGTTTCGGCATGGTCACCTTTTCGATCAATGGTACGATCAGATTGCCGATAATAATCGCATAGGAAACACCCTCTGCTCCGGGTCCGAAAATTCGGAAAATACCGGTTAAAATTCCCAGGAAAATACCATATACATATTGTCCCTTTATGGTAATCGGTCTTGTTACATAGTCAGTAGCCATAAAGAATGCCCCCAGCATCAGACCGCCGCCGGCTAGCTGAGCCATGATATAATTCATGTCAAATCCATGACCGCCGAAAAGCACTACAAAGATCACAAAGGATAAAATATAGCTGCCCGGAATCTTCATATCAATAATCCCAAACCAGATCAGGAATGCTGCTCCCAGCACGATCGCCACCATGGAAGTCTCACCAATGGTTCCCGGAATGGTACCAATCATCATTTCACGAACATTCACCGCTTCACCTGCCTTTAATGCAGCCAAGGGTGTAGCACCTGTATAGGCATCACAGGTAAAATCAGTCATTAATGCAGGGAATGAAATCACCAAGAAGCATCTTGCAGCAAGAGCCGGATTCATAAAGTTCTGTCCCAGACCGCCAAATAACATTTTTACAACCAGGATCGCAAACACTGCTCCCATAACACCAACCCACCAGGGAACTCCTACAGGCAAATTTATCGCCAACAATAACCCGGTAACAACTGCGGAAAGATCCGTAATGGTGGTTTTCTTGCGATACAGGCCATAAAGATACTCAGTAAGCACAGCAGTTCCCACTGTCACCAGAATCAATAATAAGGCTTTCCAGCCAAAATTATAAATACCAAAACCCGTTGTCGGAAGCAAAGCAATGATCACCATAGCCATAATATGATTGGTGGTTACTTTGGAACGAATATGGGGATTGGACGATACATTCAATTTTTCACTCATGGGTCCGTCCTCCTATTTCTTCTTCTTTGCCAACTGGATCTTACGCATGGACTTGATAGACTGGGTCAACTGTCTCTTTGCCGGACAAACAAAACTACAGCAGCCACATTCACAGCACTCCATACCATGGCATTTCAGGAAGGCTTCTTCGTCAAATGCCTGTGCATAATCAGCCAGTTTGCTGGGAACCACTCGTCCCGGACATACCTCTACGCAACGTCCGCAATTAATGCAGGGACCCGGCTCATTTGCCGCCACTTCATCCTTGGTCAGACAGAGCAATGCGGTAGAAGTCTTGGTTGTGGGAACATCCAGATCAAACATTGCTACGCCCATCATAGGACCGCCGCATACGATCTTTTCAGGTTCCGTTTTAAATCCACCTGCGGCATCGATCAATTCTTTATAATTCATACCGATGCGTACCTTAAAGTTCTGAGGCTCATTGATGGCATCACCGGTTACGGTCACGATTCTTTCAATCAATGGTCTTCCTTCTGTAACCGCACGATAGATGGCCACCGCTGTATCCACGTTATTCACCACGCAGCCTCCATCCGCCGGCAGCATTCCGGAATGAATCTGTCTTCCGGTCACTGCATAGATCAGGGTACGTTCTGCTCCCTGTGGATATTTGGTCTTTAAAGAAACCACTTTAATACGGGGATCGTTGCCAACCACCTCTTTTAACTTCTTCACACAATCCGGTTTGTTATTTTCAACTGCAAGAACACCCTTTGCGTTATCAAAAAGCTGCAGGATAATTTTCAATCCTCCAACCACTTTTTCCGGTTCTTCCATCATTCTGCGATAGTCAGAAGTCAGATAGGGTTCACATTCTGCACAGTTGATGATCACATGATCAATTTTATCCGGCTCCTTGGGGGACAGCTTTACATGAGTAGGGAATCCTGCACCACCCATACCTACGATACCGGCTTCTTTTACAATATGTATAATCTCTTCCTTGGATAACTTCTCCGGCTGTTCATAGCCCTGCATCGGGACTTCTTCATAGAGTCCGTCATTTTCCACTACGATACTCATAATCTTGTCACCGGAAACCACTCTTCTAGGCTCCAGGATCTTAACGGTACCGGATACGGAAGAATAGATGGGGGCAGATACAAAGCCACCGGCTTCTGCAATCTTCTGTCCTACCAATACTCTGTCACCTTTTTTCACAAGTGCCTGTGCCGGTGCACCAATATGTTGTGATAAAGGATATACCATATCACCCTGGGGCAAAATGCTTCGGATCGGTTTATCCTTTGACAAATCTTTTCCATCATATGGATGAATTCCACCCACAAATGTTAATTTGGCCATATCATTTCATTCCTTTCATTTCTTTTACATTTCCATACGATATACTTTACTATTTTTTCCGACAAAATACTACTGTTATTTTCAAAAATGTGGTAATATATGTTACATATCTTATGAAAATACCCTGCAGATCATATCTGCTTATTATTTTAGGAGGCAATCTAATGAAGACAATCCATCAGATACTTGAAAATTTTCAAATCCAATACCCCTTGGAGCAAATATTAGATCCTGAAAATGCATTATTCATTGATATTGAAACTACCGGATTTTCCGCCAAAACCTCCCAGATTTATCTGATTGGTTGTGCATACTTTGTGGATAAGAGCTGGCACATTATTCAGTGGTTTGCCGAAAAGTACGAAGAGGAGGCCGATATCATTACTGCCTTTTTCCAATTTGCAGCCGACTTTAAATATCTGATCCACTTTAACGGCAACACCTTCGATCTGCCTTTCATCGATCAGAAATGTAAACAATACAGCCTGCCTTATACCTTTGATCATTTTGAAGGCCTTGATATTTACAAACGCATCACTCCGTATAAATATTTCCTGAAACTGCCTAACTGCAAGCAAAAAACCATTGAAAGCTTTTTAGGAATTCAACGGGAAGATATTTTCAGCGGCGGTGAGTTGATCCAGCTTTATCATGACTATGTAAAGCTTCCCGGCAGCTATGTGGAAAAGACACTTTTGCTCCACAACTCGGACGACGTAAAAGGAATGCTGGAAATCTTGCCCATTCTGTCCTATTATGATTTATTTCATGGACAGGTAAAAGCCCGCAAGGTACAGGCTAATTATTATAAAGATTTAGAGGGCATCAAACGCCAGGAGCTTATCATGACCCTCTCCTTCCCGGTTCCCCTTCCCCAGGAGATCTCTGCCGGCGCCAATCAGTGCTATTTTAAGGGCATCGGTGCCGAAGGACAGCTCAAGGTTCCTATCTATGAGGAAGAATTAAAATATTTTTACAGCAATTATAAGGATTATTATTACCTTCCCGCTGAAGACGTGGCACTCCACAAGTCAGTTGCCGGTTTTGTGGATAAGGAACATCGCATGAAGGCCACTGCAGCCACATGCTACACCAGAAAGGTTTCCCAATACCTGCCTCAGTGGGACTATATTGTGGAGCCGTTCTTTAAAAGAGAGTATCGAAGCAAGGATTTATTCTTTGAGGTTACTGATGAGCTCAAGAAGGATCGGGATACCTTTACAAAGTATGCCAATCATGTGTTGGATATGCTGTCGGATAGATATTAAATATGATTATTTAAAAAGGGGGGATTCTTTGCGAATCCCCTCATTTTAATTCGATTATTCAATTACTGAATTATTCAGCCTCTTCAGCTGCGATAACAGCTTCGATATCTACAGATGCAACTTCTGCATCATCTTCCTTTGCCTTAGGTTCCGGAGCAAGCATAGCTTTTACGCTTAAAGAGATCTTCTTCTCTGCTTCGTTGAAATCAACAACCTTAGCTGTGATCTCATCACCAACCTTAAGAACATCCGCAGGCTTTTCGATGTGTTCCTTAGAGATCTGAGAAACATGAAGTAATGCATCTACGCCTGATTCTAATTCGATGAATGCACCAAAGTCAGTCATTCTTGCAACCTTACCGGTTACTACATTACCTACAGCATACTTTTCAGCTGCAACCTTCCAAGGATTTGCATCGTCAAACTTTAAGGAAAGAGCGATCTTAGAACCGTTGATTTCCTTGATGAGAACATTAACCTTATCACCTGTCTTGAAAACTTTCTTAGGATGTTCTACTCTGCCCCAAGACATTTCGGAAATATGAAGTAAACCGTCTGCTCCGCCTAAATCAATGAATGCACCGAAATCAGTTACGTTCTTAACAGTACCTTCTACTACATCGCCTTCTTTGATCTTTTCAAATAATGCTGCCTGAAGTTCAGCCTTCTTAGCAACGATGAGCTGCTTGCGGTCACCGATGTATCTTCTTCTCTTAGGATTGTATTCGCTGATAACGAATTCGATTTCCTGTCCAGCATATTTGCTGAGATCTTTTTCATAGGTGTCAGATACAAGGCTTGCAGGGATGAAGATTCTAACTTCTTCGATCACTACGCTTAAACCACCATCTAATACCTGTGCAACCGGTGCAACCAATACTTCTTTGTTATTGAATGCTTCTTCAATTCTCTTGTTGCCTCTGTCAGCAGCAAGTCTCTTGTAAGTTAAGGAAACCTGACCTTCACCATCGTTCACTTTCAGGATCTTAACGTCCATTTTGTCGCCTACATTCACGAGAGTTCTAAGGTCTACGTTAGCTTCGTTGGTATATTCACTTCTGGTAAGAATACCGCCAGATTTATATCCGATATTCAACACGATTTCGTCGGCTTTAACGTCGATAACTGTGCCTTCAACTACCTCTCCTGCATGTATTGTCTTTAATGATTCTTCCAACATTTGTTCAAAAGTTAATTCTGACATAATTTTGAACCTCCTCGATTAATTTATTTGGGGTGGAAGCCCCTGCAGTAATACCCACTAGGCCAACAGATTTAGGTAGTTCTAAATGCAAGTCATCCAGTGTCTGTATAAAATAGGTTTTGTCACACTCCGAACTGCAAATCTCATACAACTTGCGTGTGTTCGAACTATGCTTACCTCCTATTACGATCATAATATCCGCCTGGGATGCAATCTCCCTTGCTTCAGTCTGTCTTTCTTCTGTAGCATTGCAGATAGTATTCACAACACTATCATTGTAACCTTTTTTTTGAAAAATTTCAACTATATGTTGAAATTTATTGTAATTAAATGTCGTTTGGGAAACAATACAGATATCCATACCTGCCGGAAGCTCTAATTTTTCCGCTTCTTCGATCCCTTCCAACACTGTCAGGGGCCCTTCACACCATCCCATAATGCCTTCCACCTCCGGATGACCGGCATTTCCTACGATAATGATATACTTTCCCTGCTGACTTTCTTTCATTACAATGTTGTGAATTCTCTTTACAAAAGGGCAAGTGGCATCTACACATTCCAATCCGTTCTTTTCTAAAATGTCATAAATTTCCTTTGCAACACCATGGGACCGGATGATCACAGTACCCTCTTTCAGTTTCATCAGTGATTCTTTGTCCTGAATCACCTCTACACCTTTTTCTTCCAGATCACGCACCACCTCTTCATTATGAATGATGGGACCATAGGTATAAATCTTTTTGCCGGTGGCTATTTGCTCGTACACCTTGTCCACTGCACGTTTTACACCAAAGCAAAATCCGGCACTTTTTGCCAATCTAACTTCCATACTTCCTGTCCTTACTTTTATATTTGAAATTCGTGCAGCCTGTTGCCAACATGCTGCATTTATTTCTTGCTGTCACAGATAAAGATGATCTTTGCAATTACTTCATCAATTGTCATATCGGAAGTATCTACCAAAACCGCATCATCTGCCTGTTTTAACGGAGATGCCTCACGATTCATATCACGATAATCACGCTCTTCAATGATTCTCTGGATTTCCGCAATGTCACATTCCTGGCCCTTTGCAGTCAGCTCGTCATAGCGTCTTTTTGCACGTACTGCACTACTTGCTGTCAGATAGATTTTCACATCTGCATTGGGAAGCACGCAGGTACCGATATCCCTGCCGTCCATGATACAGTCACTTTCTGCTGCCAGCTTCTGCTGCAATTCTACAAGTCTTACACGCACGGGCATTAACACACTTGTTTTTGACGCAGCATTTCCAACCTCTTCTGTACGCAGAAAAGCATTGACGTTTTCTCCGTTTAAATATACAACCTGAGTGCCCTCTTCATATCGAATGGTAATATCCGGATTCACACATTCTGCGATCACAGAAGCATCGTCCTCGATATTGATCCCCTTTTTCAGCATATGTAATGCCATTGCACGATACATTGCACCTGTATCCACATAAATCAGACCCATTATCTTTGCCACTGCCTTGGCAATAGTACTTTTTCCGGCACCTGCCGGTCCATCAATTGCAATATTGTAACTCATATTTTTACGCTCCTTATTTTATTCTTTCCAATAAACAGAATTTTATACCCCGGCATTTACTCCCGCCAGATACCCTGTAGACCAGGCAATCTGCAAATTATAACCACCCGTCAAAGCATCCAGATCCAATACTTCGCCTGCAAAGTACAGTCCACTTACCAG
The DNA here is from genome assembly GCA_045639165.1 of Acetatifactor sp. Classification (GTDB taxonomy): domain Bacteria; phylum Bacillota; class Clostridia; order Lachnospirales; family Lachnospiraceae; genus Acetatifactor. The sequence goes on from JAZUCP010000125.1 coordinate 8,022, forward strand.
CTTAGACTCCATGGTGGATGGATTTACTTGCTTTACGGACACACCGCCTTTTGTAATAATAGCTTCTTTAAAATCACGCACCCCTGCAATGGTCATTGGCACATTTTTGATCAGATCTACAAAGGCCTTACGTTCTTCTCTGGTGATCTCATTCACCTTTTTCTCCGGGTCAATACCGGAAAGTTTTATCATGACCGGAATCAGCTTCTGAGGGAACAAATGTCCTAATGCATTGCGAAACTGCTTATTTTTACTTTCCTCAAAATCTCGAAGGACCCGCTTGTCCAACTGCTCCGCGTTCAATGCGGGCTTCAAATCCAGATACAAATGAGTTTCCCCCTTGGCTTTAGTCACATAATAGCTACTGGCACTTAATACCAAAGGGCCGCTGATTCCGAAATGAGTAATCAGCATCTCCCCGAAACCACTGTAGATTTCTTTTTTCCCGCAAACCATGCGGAGAGAAACATTTTTCAAGGATACACCCATAGCCTCCTTGCACCAGTCATCTTTCAGATTAAAGGGTACCAAAGATGGTTTTCTCTCTGTCACCGTATGACCGGTAGCTTCCGCAAAATCATATCCATCGCCGGTAGATCCTGTGGACGGGTAAGAAATACCGCCTGTTGCCACGATACAGGCGTCCGCCAGATCACGCTTACCATTTTTAAGAAGAACACCTTTCACCGCATCCTCTTCCACCAGTAATTCCTTCACCCCGGTATTCAATAGGATCTGAACATCTCTTTTTTTCAGTTCCCTTTGAAATGCTCCTATCACATCGGAGGAATGGTCACTGACCGGGAACACTCGATCCCCTCTTTCCACCTTCAGCGGGCAGCCTGCTTTCTCAATAAAATCCATGACCGCCTGATTATCATAGGTATAAAAGGCACTATATAAAAACTTCTCATTGGTCATCACATTTGCGAAAAGTGTTTCCATATCTGCTGCATTGGTCACATTGCAACGTCCCTTACCGGTAATAAAAAGCTTTTTCCCCAGTTTTTCATTGTGCTCGTATATGGTTACTTTCGCTCCTGCATCCGCCGCCGCGATCGCTGCCATCATACCGGCAGCTCCGCCACCGATTACAATTACTTTTTTCATTCCTCCTCCTTTTTATGCAAAGAGTAGTCGAGCATAGGCTCATTATCTATAAAATTAATTTCATCATTCAAATACACCTGATAATTGTTCCAGGTATCTTCCAGCATCTCCAGATTCTTTCTCACTTCGTCCTGAGACTTCAGACAAAGCTGCACCACCAGAGCATTGATCACACTAAGGGGGGCCACCAAAGAATCCACAATGGAGACCATATCGCTTCTGGCAAGCAGATTGCAGGAAGAATACAGATTCATGGGAGAATGCACCGTATCCGTAATGGCGATCACTTTCGCATTGCGGTCATTGGCAAATTCCATGGCTTTTAGGGTTCTCATGGAATATCTGGGGAAACTGATTCCGATAAAGCAGTCCTGCTCCCCGATACGAATCATCTGTTCAAAGGTCTCACTGATACTGCTGGTACTCAGCAAAACCACATTTTCCCGAATAATATTTAAATAAAAATGCAAAAAGGCAGCCAAAGGCTCATTGCTGCGAAGCCCCATGATATAAACGGTTTTCGCATTTAAAATCGTTTCCACTGCCGCATCAAAGGCCTGTACGTCCAGATGTTCAATGGTGTGCTGGATCTTCTCAATATCCGCATTTAATACGGTAGTGATCAATTCCGACTGGGATCTGCGGCCATACATCTCATCCATCCTCTGTACGGTATTGAGCATGTCCTTGACACATTCCGCCAATGCCTTCTGAAACTCCGGATACCCGGCAAAACCAATCCCCGCCGCAAAACGAACTACCGTAGACTCGCTGATCTCTAATTCCTCTCCCAGTTTAGCCGCTGTCATAAACACCGCCTGATCATAATGCTCCTGAATGTAGGATGCAACCCGCTTGTGGCTCTTGCTCATTTTAGGATAATGTTCTTCTAATAATTTAAAAATATCTGCGTGGTTTCCCATTTAGGTACCATACCTTTCTTTTTGCCGCCGGATACGACGATTCCATATTATTCTTATTTTATATTGTTGTGCTTTTGTTGTCAAGGAATCCGGTGATTTCGCGGTGGATTATGATAGCAGATTTTTTATTCCTTTCAACTTCCGATAGAACGTAGATCTGGAATTGATCTTTGTTCTCTTCATTGCCTCTTCCACTGTTATAATACCTTCATTGAGCTCTTTCGCAATTTGTCGCAGCATAGTTTCATCCACTTCAATGGGCTTTCTGCCGGTATACTTACCATCCTTTTTCGCCTGTTCAATTCCTGCCTGACGGTTAGCTATCCTCTCATGATATGCCATAAGTCTTTGAGTCATCATGTAGGGAATCATAGCAGATCTCGTCATCATATCTACCAGTACATGACCATCTTGTGTGACAACATCGATTCCACGCACAAGAATATTGAACATTCCGTCAGCAAGCCCTGCTGTTGTATCGGCTATGGTCTCCATGGATTCCACGATCACTTTATCCCCATATTGCATATCAGATAGTATGCCCGGTGCATATTGGCGAACTGTTTTTTCGTTTCGTCTTCGTTCCACGATCAAATTGTCATTCGCAGCTCTCATATTTGTACGAAGAAGCCATTCAAATCGATCATAATAGTTAAGTCCAACAGAATCCAGCAATTCCCATAGATCTTCCC
>JAZUCP010000126.1:0-3021 GCA_045639165.1 Acetatifactor sp.
ATCAATCAATTCTTTAAAGGTATAATGGTTCCGATATTTTTCGGCAGTACCATAGAATACAAGCTTATTTTCTTCCTGCAGCTTTTTTAATTCGTCCATATACTTCCCACGGAACACCTTGGAAATAACACGGATAGGAAGGAAGAAATCATTACCATTATCCTTCCATTCATTTGAAGGTGTCAGTGCTCCACCAAGAAGAATGGTATGGATATGGGGATGGAAATTCATCTCAGAGCCCCAGGTATGTAAAATACAGATATATCCGACTTTTGCACCAAGATGTCTGGAGTCAGCCGCCAGTTCACTGATCGTTGCAGAAGCAGCATGATACAGGGCATCATAGAGAAGCTCCTGATTACAGTAAATCACAGGATTCAGGATATCAGTGAATAATCCGGGGTGAAATCCATCACCTGTCCGGCACATGGAAATCACTAATCCGTTTTGTTGGAAATCGCGATTCCGTCAAAAAGGAAATCGCTTTATCTATAAAAACCTTATAATGAGACTATGCACCATCTGGTGTAAATCCATTATAAGGAGGTCACGATTATGACCAAGTACCGAGAAATCATACGCCTTACGGGCATGGGATTCTCTCAACGCGATATCATGGCAAGCTGTGGTGTCGCTCAAAAAACTGTCGTAAAGGTTCAGAAACGTGCCAAAGAATTAAATCTTTCATGGCCACTCGATGAAACTTTGACAGACATTGCTCTCCAAAAGCTCATGTTCTCTAAGGAGAGCAAGGTATCGCCCAACAAGCGTATGCCTGATTACAATCACATCCACAAGGAACTGCTTCGTAATGGAGTCAGCAAAAAGCTCCTGTGGACCGAATACATGGAGGACTGCCGTGCTAACGGTGATGAACCACTCATGTATTCCCAGTTCTGCTATCACATCCAGCAGGATGAGCAGAAACGCCGTGCAACCATGCACATCAACCGAAAACCAGGTGAACAGGTCGAAGTCGACTGGGCAGGTGATACTGCAACAATCATAGACCCGGATACCGGTGAAATCATTAAAGCTTACATATTTGTAGGTGTTATGACTTACAGCCAATACGCATATGTGGAAGCTTTTCTGGACACTAAGCAGAAATCATGGATTAATGCGCATGTCCACATGTACGAATTCTTTGGCGGTGTCGCAAAGATCCTCGTACCGGATAACTGTAAGACAGCAGTTATTCACAATGGTGGTTGGAAAGACCAGCAGATTAACGAAACCTATCAGGAAATGGCTGAACACTACGGAACTGCTATCATTCCGGCTCGCGTCAGATCTCCAAAGGATAAGCCGAATGCTGAAGGAACGGTAGGAAATATTTCTACCTGGATTACAGCAGCACTTCGGGATGAACAGTTCTTCTCCCTTGCCGAATTAAACCGTGCAATCAGAGATAAGCTTGAACTGTTCAACCAAAGGCTCTTTCAGAAGAAAGAAGGTAGTCGGCGAAGCTTATTTCTTGGGGAAGAAAAACCATTGCTGGCACCATTACCTGCTACCCGTTTTGAACTGGCAGACTGGAAAACAGCCACCGTCCAGTTTAATTATCACATATCTGTGGACGGAATGCTATACTCAGTTCCATTTGAATACATCAAAAAGAAAGTTGATGTAAGGGTAACAGATCACACTATTGAGATTTTTTACAACCATAACTGGTGGTAGAATATAAATAGTACAAGTAAGACGTGAAAAATTCTTAACATAGATGTATAATAGTAAACACATGGAGGAATGGATCATGGCAAAACAGTACACAGAAGATTTTAAGAAAGATGCAGTAAGATACTGGAAGGAACACCCCGAGATGGGCTTAAATAAATGTGCTAAGAATCTTGGAATTAGTAAAAGCGCTTTATCCACATGGGGAAAGGCTTATGAAGAAAATGATGGTGCTGTACCTACCAGAGGACGTGGCAATTACGAAAGTGATGAAGCCAAAGAGAATGCGCGTTTGCGCAAAGAACTGCGTGACACTCAGGAGGCATTGGAAATATTAAAAAAAGCCATAGGCATACTGGGAAAATGACAGAAGCTCTCTTCCTGGAGACTGCTCAAAGAGAACAGCAGCTCCAGGATGAAGGAGAACGTCGGCTGAATGTCTCCGGTGTGCTTAGAATCTTAGGCGTTTCCAGAAGTGGTTACCTGGCATGGAAGAAACATCTCCCCAGCAGTCAGGAACTACGTAAACAAAGAATAAAGGAACGAATACAGGAAATATATAATGACTCTCATCAGAATTACGGAGCCCCTAAAATAACCGAGATTTTGAAGCAGGAAGGGGAAAAAATCGCAGAAAAGACTGTAGGTAACTATATGCGTCAGTTAGGTATAAAAGCTCAATATATTAGGCCATATACAACCACAACCATTGATTCTGATTTTAGCAGCCAACTGGAAAATCTTTTGGATGAGAAGTTCAATCCTGAAAATCCTGACGAAGCATGGTGTTCAGACATAACATACATATGGACCTTTGAAGGATTTGTGTATCTGACCAGTGTGATGGATCTGTTTTCCAGAAAGATTATTGCATGGGTACTGAGTGACACGCTTGAAGCAAAGTGGGTGATTGAAGCCATTGAAAAGGCAAAAGCAGCCCGCCAAGTGAAAAAGCCATTAGTCATGCATAGTGACCGAGGAATACAGTATGTATGTCAGGACTATGTGAAAGCCACTGCCGGAATGATTAGAAGTTATTCAAAGAAAGCCTATCCATGGGACAATGCATGTATAGAATCTTTTCATGCGTTGATTAAGAGAGAGTGGCTAAATCGATTCAAGATATTTAACTACAGCCACGCATATAAATTGATATTTCAGTATATAGAAACCTTTTATAATACAGTAAGGATACATAGTCATTGTGGATATCTTGCACCGAGCGAATTTGAAAAAATGTACATGACGAATCTAAATGAAATGGAGAAACAAGTTGGTTGACATAACGTGCATTATGAAAAAGTTCACTTTTAACTTGTACTTTTTCTTGACATAGTACCA
>JAZUCP010000127.1:0-6955 GCA_045639165.1 Acetatifactor sp.
TATGGGATGCTCCCAACATGAAGAAGCCAAAGCTGTTAAAACCGGATACTGGCACCTCTTCCGCTACAACCCGGACCTTAAAAAGAAAGGGGAAAATCCCTTTATTCTTGACAGCAAGGAACCGGTACTTGACTACGAAGAATTCCTGGCCGGTGAAACCCGTTATACTGCGCTACAATACTTGCATCCCGAAAAAGCGACTGAACTTTTTGCAAAAGCTGAGAAAGATGCAAAAGAGCGATACGACAAGCTGCTTCGACTACAGAAATTCTATGAACCGAAATAGAAATTAGCGTCAAATCAATAATTAACAAAAAGGAGAATTTTATAGTGGAAGACCAGAAATATATGTGTGAACCCTGCGGCTATGTTTATGATCCTGCTTTGGGTGATCCCGATGGCGGGATCGCTCCCGGTACCCCTTTTGAAGACATACCTGACGACTGGGTCTGCCCGGTGTGCGGGTTAGGAAAAGATGTGTTTGTGGAGGTGTAACTGTTAAAGGGGCTGTTTGCACAGCCCCTAATGTTATTTTTCACACCTGCACATTAAATGGCACAGCAGATTAGGGTCTTATCTAACTGGAATAAAATGTAAAAAGCATATATAATACTGAAAAAAACCAAATATAGATGCCGACATTTTGTATACTTACGTATAGAAAACCACAAAACAGCAAATCTATATGCTTACTTTAGAATTATTTTACATCAATCAAGCAGATAGATCATACATAAATCATTAAACTATCTGCTTCTTTGATTTTTTAATATAAAATTTGACATCTATATCATGATAAATTCGTAAATATAGATGCAACAGATAAAAATTGAAGCGTCTAAAAATCTTAAAAAGAAGACTTCTATATGCCCAATGTCTTTTTATTGTGTATTTTTCCCCCTTAGCCCCATTACCTTTTGTCAGAATAGCCCTGTCCGCATATTTTCATGTTTTGCTTGAATCACGCAAAAAGTCCCGGAAACCTTAAATTTCCGGGACTCATTTATTTTATGTCTTGTCCAATCTTAGATTAAGCAAGCTTGCTCTTTGCCAGCTCAGCTAAAGTAGCGAAACCAGCTGCATCGTTAACTGCCATTTCAGCTAACATCTTTCTGTTCATATCTACGCCAGCTAACTTAAGACCATACATAAATCTGCTGTATGATAAACCGTTCAGTCTTGCTGCTGCGTTGATACGAGCGATCCATAACTGTCTGAACTGACGCTTTCTTTCTTTTCTGCCTGCGTATGAGCTTGTTAATGCTCTCATTACAGACTGCTTTGCGATTCTATACTGTTTGCTTCTAGCTCCTCTGTAGCCTTTTGCAAGCTTTAATACTCTATTGTGTCTTTTCTTAGCGTTTAAGCCGCCTTTAATTCTTGCCATGTCTCATTCTCCTCCTAACCTGATTATAAATATGGTAAAATCTTCTTCATATTCTTAACATTTGTAGAATCTACAATTGCAGGTTTTCTAAGATTTCTCTTAGTCTTGGTAGTCTTCTTGGTTAAGATATGGCGCTTGTAAGCTTTATTTCTCTTTAATTTACCTGTTCCAGTTACTTTAAAACGCTTAGCTGCTGATCTGCTTGTTTTCATTTTTGGCATATCGAGTTCCTCCTAAAATTTCCTAATTTATTTTAACTGTACGAATTATCGTTTTTCAGTTAAATACATGGTCATGCTTCTTCCTTCCACCTTTGGTGCCTTGTCAATTACGGCGATGTCTGCAAGGCTTTCAGCGAAATCATCAAGAATATGTTTACTGCTGTTCATATGCGCCATTTCACGGCCACGGAAACGTAAAGACACCTTTACTTTATCTCCCTTAGTCAAGAACTTTCTGGCACTGTTTGATTTGGTGTTAAGATCGTTGGTGTCAATATTGGGTGACAAACGGATCTCCTTCACTTCAATCACTTTCTGCTTTTTCTTAGCTTCTTTTTCTTTTCTTGCCTGTTCATATCTGAACTTACCATAATCAGCAATCTTGCATACAGGCGGTTTAGCAGTCGGTGCAATCTTAATCAAATCCAGTCCTGCTTCATCAGCCAAAGCCTGAGCTTCTCTTGCTGACATAATACCAAGCTGCTGGCCGTCTTCTCCGATCACACGCACTTCTTTGTCTCTGATTTGTTCGTTAATCATTAATTCGCTAATGGTCTTGCCCTCCATCATATAAGAAAACATTAAAAAAGTGGATAGCATAACTATCCACTAAAAAATCTACTCCTACACAGAAAAACTGTTGTAAAAAAGATATTAACACTTACAAGCCCGATTGCCGTAAGGTGAGAGTGGATACTCTGCTTTGATGTAGGTGTTCTTCACACCTTAGATATAATACCACAGGTATCCCTTGCTGTCAACAGTTTTTTGTTATATTTTCGAACTTTTTTATTGTTTATCTCTGAATGTTGCACATGCAGTTTCACCGCTCTTGTTTGCATCGCATCCTCTGATATCCACATGCTCTGCTACGCATTTATAGTTCTGATTATAAACGCATCTGGTTGCTTCACAGTCAATACTGATATAGTTAGTTGGGTGTGATGTAGAGCTTGTATAAGCGTCACGATCCTGTCTCTTTTCCATAAAGCTTTCGCAACAGGTATCATCGATTTCTTCTGCATGCTTTCCACCTACCATGATATCGCCCTTAGAGCACAGGTAATTCTTATTGTACACACATTTTTCTGCTACACACTTTAATTCAGCCATAGCTAACCTCCTTTTACCAATTGGTATTCATATTTTGGTTACTACATTAGTGTGGGCAGAAAAACATGCAAATATACAATTCAAAATTTTATTTTTTCTCTTCAACTACTTCTTCCTTGCGGATTTCCTTGGTGCGGATCTCCTTGCAGATCTGGTCAATGAAAGCATCCAGTGTCTTCTGTCCTTCATCACCTGCGAAGCGGCTTCTTACAGATACAAGACCTTCTTCTTCTTCCTTCTGTCCTACTACCAGCATATAAGGAACCTTTGCCAGTCTGGTCTCGCGGATCTTGAATCCGATCTTTTCGGAACGATGGTCAGTGGTTGCCAGGATACCGTTATCCTTCAGCTGTGCTTCTACCTTTGCAGCGTATTCAGCGTATTTTTCTGAAATCGGAAGGACTCTTACCTGTTCAGGACATAACCATGTCGGGAACTTGCCTGCATATTTTTCAATCAGCCATGCCAGAGTTCTTTCATAGCATCCCATAGAGGTTCTGTGAATGATATAAGGACGTACCTTGTCACCATTCTGGTCGATATAGTACATATCGAACTGCTCTGCCAAAACGGCATCCCACTGGATGGTGATCATGGTGTCTTCCTTACCGTATACATTCTTTGCCTGGATATCTACCTTCGGTCCGTAGAATGCAGCTTCTCCTTCACCTTCGTAGAAAGGAATTCCCAATTCGTTCAATACGTCACGGATGCTCTGCTGTGTTTCTTCCCAAACTTCTGCGGTTCCAACGTATTTTTCTTTGTTATTAGGGTCCCATTTTGAAAGACGATAAGTTACATCATCACCTACTCCCAAAGTATCAAGGCAATACTTAGCAAGTGCAAGACAACCCTTGAACTCTTCCACCATCTGATCCGGTCTTACGATCAAATGTCCTTCGGAAATAGTAAACTGGCGAACGCGTGTCAGACCATGCATTTCACCGGAATCCTCGTTACGGAACAGTGTAGAGGTCTCACCATATCTGATAGGAAGATCTCTGTAAGACTTCTGGCTTGCTTTGTATACATAATACTGGAACGGACAGGTCATAGGACGAAGCGCAAATACTTCTTTATCCTTTTCTTCATCACCCAGTACAAACATACCTTCTTTGTAATGATCCCAGTGACCGGAGATCTTGTACAGATCACTCTTTGCCATTAACGGTGTTCTGGTACGAACATAGCCACGCTTCTCTTCTTCGTCTTCAATCCATCTCTGAAGAGTCTGGATCATCTTGGTTCCCTTAGGCATCAGCAGTGGAAGTCCCTGACCGATTACATCTACAGTTGTAAACAGCTCCATTTCACGACCCAGCTTATTGTGGTCACGAAGCTTAATATTTTCAAGATATTCCAGGTATTCGGCAAGCTCTTCCTTCTTATTAAAAGCAGTGCCGTAAATACGCTGTAGCATAGGATTTTCGGATTTGCCTCTCCAGTAAGCTCCTGAAGAAGAAATCAGTTTAAATGCCTTGATGCTCTTTGTGCTCATCAAATGAGGTCCTGCACACAGATCCACAAATTCTCCCTGACGATAGAAGGAGATTTCTGCGTCTTCGGGAATATCTCTGATCAGTTCTACCTTGTAAGGCTCCTGTCTTTCTTCCATAAATTTGATCGCTTCTTCTCTTGAAAGTGTGAATTTCTCAAGCTTCGCACCTTCCTTGATGATCTTCTTCATCTCTGCTTCCAGCTTATCCAGATCTTCTCTGGAGAATGGAACATGGTCAAAGTCATAGTAAAAACCGGTTTCAATGCTTGGTCCGATTGCCAGCTTAGTATCCGGATACAATCTCTTTACTGCTTCTGCAAGCACATGGGAGGTGGTGTGGCGGATGGCAGCCAAACCTTCCTTGTCATTTGCAGTTAAAATAGAAAGTTCGCAGTCTTCTGCTACGACTTCTCTTAAATCAACAACCTTGCCGTTAATCATGCCTGCACATGCTACTCTTGCAAGACCTTCGCTGATATCCATTGCGATCTCAAACACACTTTTTGCTTCTGCATACTCTTTTACAGATCCGTCTTTTAAAGTAATTTTCATGTTGCTTAACTCCTTTCGTGATACGAATTTATAATACAATTTTCCCTGCAAGGGAAATTCTGCAAATAGAAAATCCCCTGCAATATTTCTATTGCAAGGGACGTATATACGCGGTTCCACCCTTGTTGTCCTTCTTCCGCATGCATGGGTCTCGCTTGTGCGAACTCAAAGGACCACTTCATTTACCTGTAACGTAGGTTTACGAGCTGTATTAAAGCCACTCAGAGATGGTCTTCCTGGGTCACTCGAATAAACTGCTTTCAGCACAGGCTTACCGCCCGGCAGCTCTCTCTGTAATCTCCTGACAAAGTACTGTTCTCGTCATCGTTTTAAATATATGGACTATAATAGCTCTTTTTACGTATCTTGTAAAGAGGTTTTCTGTGAAAATCTTTAAAAAGTACATCCGAAATTCAAAAACCTATAGCCGAAAATGGGGAATAATGGTATCATAAAGAGCAAGAACTATCTGAAAGAATGAGGATTTATTCATGAAAGTATTAAAAGATTTACAACCTGCAAAGGTATTTGCTTATTTTGAGGAAATCTGCAGCATTCCTCACATTTCATTCCACGAAAAAGCATTGAGTGATTACTGCGTTAACTTTGCAAAGGAACATGGATTTTATTATGAACAGGATGATCTGGGCAATGTGATCATTATTAAAGAAGCAACTCCCGGATATGAAGAAGCGGCACCTGTTATGGTGCAGGGCCATCTGGATATGGTTGGGGATAAAACTCCCGATTGTCCTTTAGATTTAGAAAAAGATGGTCTTATCTTAAAAATCGAAGGGGATTATGTGACCGCCGATGGCACTACGCTGGGTGGCGATAACGGGATCGCCATTGCCTATGCCCTGGCGCTTTTAGATGCCAAAGATATTCCCCACCCCCGATTGGAAGCCGTATTTACTGTCAGCGAAGAAGTCGGACTTTTAGGTGCATCCGCTATTGATTTATCCTGCTGCCAGGCAAAGCGTCTGCTAAATCTTGACTCCGAAGCGGAAGGTGTCCTGACCGTAGGCTGTGCCGGCGGAAGAAGAACCACCAGCAATATCCCCGTTACCCGCAAGGCTGCTTCCGGTCTGGCTTATCAGCTTGCTTTTACCGGTCTGCTGGGCGGACACTCCGGCATGGATATCCACAAGGGCAGAGCCAACGCCAATGTCCTTATGGGACGCTTCCTTCTCTATTTGAAAAACAGATTCTCCTATGATCTTGCAGCCTTAAATGGTGGAATCAAGGAAAATGTTATTCCCAACAAGAGCCAGGCATGTATCTTGATCGATCCTGCCTTGGAAGAAACCCTTCTGCAGGCCACACAGGATTTCCGGAAGATTCTTTCTACGGAATACGCTACCGCTGATCCGAACATGAAGATCCTCTGCGAGAAGCATGTTGCCCAGGATACTTCTGCTCTCCCTCCTGTAGACGAGATGTCGCTTAACAAAATCCTGACTGCACTGAACACTGTTCCCAATGGGGTTCAGGCTATGAGCATGGATCTGCCGGGGCTGGTAGAAACATCTTTAAATGTAGGCGTTATGGAACTGACCGAAACGGAGTTTGTATTCAAAACTTCTATCCGCAGCTCCGTTGTTTCCGCAAAAGAATACATCCACGATAAGATTGCGATTCTTACCGACAACTTAGGTGGGACAATTGATTTTGCCGGCGATTATCCCGCATGGGCTTACAGCCGGGACTCTAAGCTCCGCGACCTTTGTGTCGATATCTATGAAAAGCAATATGGCAAAAAGCCTGTGATCGAGATCATTCATGCCGGTCTGGAATGCGGTATCCTTTCCTCCAAAGTAGATGGTCTGGACTGCATCTCCTTTGGCCCGGATCTGATCGACATCCATACCTTTAATGAACGAATGGGAATCTCTTCTGTGCAGAGAGTTTGGGAATATTTAAAGGCAATACTGGCTGCTAAGTAGCTTCCAGTTCCTTTACCCCGGTAAGCTCTCATTTAGGCACAATGCACCCCACCCAACCCTTGAATTGGGATATTCCGAAAATCCCGGCAAGGGCTGGGCTCCTTTGATTAAATAGGCCTTTGCCTTTTCCCCGTACAGATAGGGATCATTGCCCTGCACAATCCCCCACTCCATAAGAAGTGCTGCCGCTCCTGCTACAATGGGGGTGGCAAAAGACGTTCCGGTAAAAGCGTCTATT
>JAZUCP010000128.1:0-3415 GCA_045639165.1 Acetatifactor sp.
ATCTGATGCCCGCAGCCACAGCATTTTAACCGAAAATCTGCTCCTTCCCGCAGCACTTCCCACTCTTTACTGCCGCATGGATGCTGTTTTTTTAACTTTACAGTATCACCCACATGTATTTCCATCGCAAGACACACCTCTCCATTTTTACTACAATATATCATACCAAAATTTTCTCCTTCTCTCAAGATATTCACAAGGAAATCCCTACGAATTTGTATATTTTTCTAGTTCTTTTTTTAGCTGCAATATACTATACTATAAACAGACAAGCATTATTTTTAAAGAACGGAGGATATACATATGTCAGCTGCAACAGATGCCTTTATCAAGATTATTAATGAATCTCAAAACATTGTTTTCTTCGGTGGTGCCGGCGTTTCGACAGAAAGTGGGATTCCGGATTTCAGAAGTGTTGACGGCCTTTACAACCAACAATATGCCTATCCCCCGGAGACCATTTTAAGTCACACCTTCTACAAACGTAACCTGAAGGAATTTTACCGTTTTTACCACGATAAAATGATCTTTCCGGATGCAAAGCCCAATGCAGCACATCTTGCTTTGGCAAAACTGGAAGCGAGTGGAAAATCAAATGCAGTGATTACCCAAAATATCGATGGACTCCACCAGGCAGCCGGCAGCAAAAATGTGTTTGAGCTGCATGGCTCAGTGCTTCGCAACTACTGCGAAGACTGTGGCAAATTTTTTGATCTATCCTATATTATGATTGCCGGCAAGGAAGCGGCTGACCGCATTCCACGCTGCGACGCCTGTGGCGGTACCGTAAAGCCTGATGTGGTACTGTATGAAGAAGGATTAAATCAAAAAACTTTAAACGGAGCCGTCCATCACATTCACAATGCAGACGTTTTGATCATCGGAGGTACGTCGCTTAGTGTCTATCCTGCAGCCGGACTGGTGGATTATTTCAGGGGCGACAAGCTGATTGTGATCAATAAAACTCCCACTCCCAGAGACAAGCATGCCGACCTGGTACTTCAATCTTCCATCGGTTGTGTTTTTGACAGTTTTTTGTAAGTTTTATTAGCATATTTAATAAATTATTTATATTTTCCTAAATTCTCTTGTTAGATTTAACCAGAAATGGTAAAATGATATTAATGTGAATATACATATTTTGTATAATGCCTTACTAATTAAAATAAAGGAGAATCGATATGGCAAAAGAAATTGTTGCAATGATTTTAGCCGGCGGACAGGGCTCACGTTTATACGCTCTGACACAAAAACTGGCTAAACCCGCAGTTCCTTTTGGTGGAAAATATCGTATCATTGACTTTCCACTTTCTAACTGCGTCAATTCTGGTATCGATACCGTCGGTATCTTAACTCAGTACCAGCCACTTGTTCTGAATGAGTACATAGGTAATGGACAGCCTTGGGACCTTGACCGTTTATATGGAGGCGTTCATGTATTACCTCCTTACCAGCAGGCATCCGGATCAGACTGGTATAAGGGTACAGCAAACGCAATTTACCAGAACCTTTCCTTCATCAATCGTTATGATCCTCAGTATGTAATCATCTTATCAGGTGACCAGATCTGCAAGCAGGACTACAATGATTTCTTACAGTTCCACAAAGAAAAAGGTGCTGAGTTCAGTGTAGCTGTTATGGAAGTACCTTGGGAAGAAGCTTCTCGTTTCGGCTTAATGGTTGCAGACGAAAATGATAAAATTACCGAATTCCAGGAAAAACCAAAGAATCCTAAGTCAAACCTGGCTTCCATGGGTATCTATATCTTCAATCGTGATATCCTGGAAAAATATTTAACAGAAGATGAAAATGATCCTAACTCTGAAAACGACTTTGGTAACAACATTATTCCTAACCTGTTAAAGGATGGACGCAAGATGTATGCATATCGTTTCAGTGGATATTGGAAGGACGTAGGAACCATTTCTTCTCTCTGGGAAGCAAATATGGAGATTATGGATCCAGAAACCAGTGGTATCAATTTGTTTGATGAAGACTGGAAAATATACAGCCGCAACAGTGGTCTCCCCGGACACAAGATCGGCGCAAATGCTGTTATCGAAAACTCTATGATCACTGATGGTTGTCGTATCGATGGTTCTGTTAAACACTCCATCCTCTTCGCCGGTGTTAAAGTGGAAGATGGTGCACATGTAGAAGATGCCGTAATCATGGGCAATGCAGTAATCAAGGCAGGAGCTAAGGTTGAACACTGTATCGTTGCGGAAAATGCAGTAATCGGCGAATACGCAATCGTAGGTGCTATGCCTACAGCAGATGAAAAGGGCGTTGCTACTATTGGCCCCGGTGTGGTTGTTGGCTCCAGAGCCTTAATCGGACCCAAAGCAATGGTTGATAAAAATGTAAAGGATGGTGACGCACAATGGTAAATTCCAATATCGATGCACTGGGAATTGTTTTCCCCAACAGCTATGATAATCAGGTTCCAGAATTATGCAGTGAACGTCTGATGGCCTCTATTCCATTTGCAAGCCGTTATCGTATGATCGACTTTTTACTTTCCAGCATGGTAAATTGCGGCATCGATAATATCTCTGTTATTGTTCGTAAGAACTATCGTTCCTTAATGAAACATTTAGGTTCCGGACGTGAATGGGATCTGACCCGTAAAAACGGTGGTCTGAACATCGTTCCTCCTTTTGCTGAAAAGACTGTACAGGTTTACAACGGACGTGTTGAAGCCCTTGCCAGCATTATTGCTTTCTTAAAAGAGCAGAAAGAAAAATATGTGATTATCTCTGATTCCAATATCGTATCAAACTTTGATTTCAATGCTATGATTGCTGCTCACAAAGCAAATGGTGCAGATGTAACAATCGCTTACAAAAAAGAAGAAATTCCATATGGATTTATGAATCTTCAGCCAACTATCAATACAGATTTGTACTACACACTGAATCTGGAAGAAGGTCGCGTAACTCAGATCAATACCAATCCTAAGGATGCAGGTATTCAGAATTTCTCTATGAATGTGTACTTGATTGAAAGAGAACTTTTGATCGAAAAGGTACAGGAATCTTTTGTTCGCGGACACGCATATTTTGAAAGAGATATCCTCGCTCCTCAGTTAGATACATTAAAAGTATACGGCTACGAATTTACCGGCTACACTGCTCGTATCAGCGATATGATGAGCTATTACACCGAAAACATGAAGCTTTTAGATGATGCGAATTTAGATGCACTTTTTAACAAAGCTCCTATCTACACCAAGATCCGCGATGACAACCCTACCAGATACATTGGTAAGGCTAATGTTAAAAATTCCATGGTTGCTGACGGTTGCGTGATTGAAGGCGACGTTGAAAACTGTATCTTATTCCGTGGTGTTAAGATCGGCAAGGGTGCTGTTGTTAAGAACAGTATCATCATGCAGGATACCACCATCATGGGC
>JAZUCP010000129.1:0-8543 GCA_045639165.1 Acetatifactor sp.
ACGAAGAACGGCAGATTTACATTGTAGATGTAATCATCCATGCCCCCTATCGAAACAAAGGCTACGGTCGGCAGGCCCTGCTAATGCTGTGTGAAACGGCAAGAGCAAACGGAATTGATGCGCTTTACGATGACATTGCCATCGATAATCCGTCAGTTACACTGTTTTTCAAATGCGGATTCCAAGAGGTGCTTCGCACGGAAGAATATGTGCTGGTAAAAAAGGAACTGGACGGTTAAAAATAAGAGGAAGTGGATAACCACTTCCTCTTTTGCTTATTTGTATCGGGGAATCAGAACAAAGCTTTCTTTGTTCCGGGGACAGATTCTGCAATCTTGCGGCCGTTACGGACGGATGCCAGCACCGGCGCATTGGTGTTGAGGGCTTCGTAGTAATCCTTGGCATCCAGCACGATGAAGCTGGCGGGACGGCCCGCTTCGATGCCGTAGTTCTCGCCCAAATGCAGCGTCCGGGCGGCATTGTTGGAGATGAAGTTATAGGAAGAGCAGATGTCTTCGTAGCCCATCATCTGGCACACATGAAGTCCCATGAATACTACATCACGCATGGAGCCGGTACCCATTGGATACCAGGGATCGAAGATATCATCATGACCGAAGGAAACATTGATGCCATTTTGTCTAAGTTCTTTTACGCGAGTGATACCACGACGCTTTGGATAGGTATCCACACGTCCCTGCAAATGGGTATTTACCAAAGGATTGGCAACAAAGTTGATGTCACTCATCTTTAACAGACGCATCAGTCTTTGTACATATGCATTGTTATAGGAATGCATTGCAGTTGTATGGCTTGCTGTTACGCGATCTTTTAAACCGCTTTCCAGTGCACGGGCAGCTAAAGTTTCCAGACCTCTGGAGGCTTCATCGTCGATCTCATCACAGTGAACATCCACCAGCTTGTCGTATTTTTCTGCCAGCTCCATTGCAAAGTTCAGGGAAGAAACACTGTATTCTCGGGTAAACTCAAAGTGAGGAATGGCTCCTACACAGTCAGCTCCCATACGTACTGCGTCTTCCATCAGCTTACGTCCGTTAGGAAAGCTTTCAATACCTTCCTGAGGAAATGCTACGATCTGAATATTCATTACGTCCTTCAGCTCTTCTCTTAATTCAATTAGAGCTTCCATGGCAGTCAGCTTGGGATCTGTAACATCCACATGGGTACGAATATGCTGAATACCGTTCACCGCATACATACGTACTACACGATTCACACGTTCCTTTACATCTTCACGGCTCAGCTTTTCTTTTCGCATGGACCAGCATTCAATTCCTTCAAACAAGGTGCCAGTCATATTCCAGACCGGATCTCCTGCTGTGAGACAGGTATCCAGATGCACGTGGGATTCAATGAATGGAGGAAGCATAAGCTTGCCGCCAAAATCCTTCACCTCTTCTCCTTCACGGGGTTTAAGATGTGCTGCGATCTCTTCAAACTTACCGTTAGTCACGCGTATATCATTTGTGGTTTTTGCATTTTCAATATACAGATTCTTATAAAGCATTTTTTACCTCATCATTCTTGAATATAATGTCTTATTTAGATGTCAGCTTCTTACCTACAAAATAGCATGCAAGAGAAACTGCTGCATTGTTAATTGCTGCAATACCAAAGGTAAATCCGGGGATAATGTTACCGCCTGTGATGTTACCAATGAGCGCACCGGCGATTACACCGATGATTGCTGCCCAGTTAGCACCTTCAGGCTCATAACCATCTTTTCCGTATTTTTTGCGATCCAGGAAGAAGTCTGTGATCAGGATAACACCTACTGCAGGAAGAGTTGCATTCAAAATGGTGAGCCAGTCGCAGAAGTTGTAGTACAGCCACATAGCTGCTACAGTACCGATAATACCGGAGAGGATAACCATAGCTTTTTTCTTCTTTCCGGTAATATTTGCCAGACCAAGAGCACCGGTATAAAGTGCGTTGTCGTTGGTGGTCCAGATATTTGCACCCAGTACCAAAAATGCCCAGATACCAAGATTTAATTCGATCATAACCCAGAAAATATCGTTGCTGCCGGTGAAAGCACCTGCCACACCACCGAAGCAGAACATGAGGGTATTGCCTAGGAAGAAGGCAATTACAGTTGTCCAAACAGCAATTTTGTTGCTCTTTGCAAATCTTACAAAGTTAGGAGTTGCTGTACCGCCACTAACAAAGGAACCGATTACCAGACCTACTGCTGCAAAGAGGGTCAGACCACCGGTAGACTTTGCAAAGATTGCAGTTAAACCACCACCCTGTACAGTAGCAGTAACCATTGCGTAGGTACCTAAAATTGCAATCAAAGGAACAGAAATATAACTTACGATTTCCAGACCCTTGATTCCGAAATATGCAGAACCGGTCATACAGATACCAACCAGCAATACAAATGCATAAGGAAGAATCTTGGAATCCGGAGCAATTACCTGTGCTGCAGGAATCGCAAACATTGCTGCACCTACACCAAACCAACCGATCTGTGTCAATGCGATCATAGCGGATGGAACTTTAGATCCCTTCTTACCGAATGCACGGCGGGAAAGAAGGTCGAAGGAAAGGCCTGTGTCACAGCCGATGTAACCGAGCGCACCTGTGTATGCAGCCAGAATCACACCACCGATCAAAATTGCAAGTAAGAATCCTTTCAGATCCAAACCGTTTGCCAGATCTACACCGGTCCACATACTTGCTGAGAAGAATGTAAAACCGAGCATGATCACGAACATAGGAGCAAAGCCCTTGCGTGCCGAAGCAGGTACCGCTTCATTTGTGTAGTCGATATCGACTTTTTTGTTTTCGTTAGACATGTTGTTCTCCTTTACACTTTTGTTTATATTGTAGGAACACGTATGAGTGAACGTGATTCCAAAAAAAATCCTTCGAGTAAATATACCCAAAGGACATTTTTTCTTATTTATTCTTGCCGCAGCACTTTTTGTATTTCTTGCCGCTTCCGCAAGGACATGGATCATTTGGATATACCTTTGCATCTTTTACAACAGTAGAAGAAGACTTCTGCTCTTTGTAAAGAGCCTTCTTGGTCTCTTCATCAAAGATTGCATTCCACTCTGTCAGGTTGTATAACCAATCAGCTTCAGCAGCTACCATGTTCTTATATAACAGAGCCTTATCAAAACCAAGATTAACAACAGTATCTTCGTCCATCTCTTCGATAGGGTTCGCTTCCACAAGACTGTCATTGATACCATCCAGGAAACCTGTCATGGTCATAACAGAGATACCGAACTTTTCAGCAAGTTCCTTAACAGTACCCTTTACCACTTCATCGGGATTCTGTAATAAAATCTGATAGATTGCTTTCTCCTGCTGGAAATAAGCTGCCCAGAACTGCTGTAATCTGTCTCTTCCTAATTCCTCATTATATGCAAGTGCTCTCCAATCATTTAATAACGCCATTTCTAATACCATACCTTTCTTTCGAAACATATTTATTTGGACCGATTGTTTGTCCGCATTTGTTACAGTATACTACAAAAGTCCGCTAAAGACAATATTTTTTTATGCATTTACACCTAATTTTCTAAGTTCTTCTATTGCCTGCGCCTTATCTTTAAACACAATACCATGCATTCCCACGGCCAACGCACCCTTGATGTTCTTTTCTGTGTCGTCCAGGAACACACACTCCTCTGCTTTTAATCCATATCTTTCCATCAAAAGGTTGTAGATCGCTGCATCCGGCTTGATCACATGCTCCTTAAAGGACAGGATACCGCCATCCATATATGGGATAAAAGCCAGCTCCTCTTCACAGTCCCGATAGGCCGGCCAGGAATAATTGGAAAGGTAATATACACCGTAGCCTTTTTCCTTTAGTTCCTTCACCCAGTCAATGGCGTAGTCATACATAATAAGCAGACCCTTCAGATCACTTAAGGTTTCTCGAATCTGTGGCTCAATCTCCGGATCACTGGCGATAAATCCCTGCAAAACCTCTTCTTCCGTGCACGTACCTCTGTCATATTCATTCCATATAGGATTCATTGCAGTGGCTTTGCACAGCCTGTCATAGATTTCTTTTGAGTATCCAAATTCTGCAAAATACTCTCTCCACCGAAACGCTACCAATACATTTCCAATATCAAATACAATATTTCTGATCATTTTTCCTCCTATTGAAACAGTTCTATATCTGCATACTGCTTCTGTATTCTTTTTTCAGATTCTCCAGGATCATTTCGCATTCTTCTTCGTATCGGTTTATCCGGCCTTCCTGACGCCACTCCTGCATATGGATAAGCCCCATATACCCAGGAGAATCCTCCCATTGTTCACTGGCTCCATCTAAAAGCTTCTCCAATTCCAATTCTTCCGAATAATGCTCCGGCAGCCCTGCCACAAAATCAATATACTCCTGATCTGTAAGAACGAATCTTTTCGCACCCAGATAAGCTACCATACTCAGACTATCCCGGTTCAGCTCATAGGCCTGCCAAAAAGCCTCTGCCGCTTTATCATACATCATCATGTGGGTATATACAACCCCCATATTGTGTAAAACCCGTCCAGCCTCCACTCCTTTTGGCATCTGTCGATACAATTGTGTATATTCCTCAAGTGCAAGAGAATACCTCTTCTTCTCCACCATATAGTCAATCTGCACTTTTCGTTTCTCGTACTCTGACAAATGAGCTCCCTGCTTCAAGATTTTTTCTACTTGCTGAATCTCTTCCTGACTGTAAAAGCCCACATATTCCAGTATCATACTGACAAAGGTGCTGACACTGCCCCTTTTGTGCACCAGTGGATACAATTCTCTTGCCAGTGCCGGCACATCACATTCATTGCTGATAAACTTAAGCAAACTATCCTGCATGATCTCGCTGCCAAGCAGGAATGCATTCTCCTTCAGGCAATAGCAGAGCTCTTCCAGGCAAAATACCCGGATATCCAGTTTTTCAAAATAATAAGGCACCTTTGCATAATTGCCCATACATGCAATCGCTCTCATAGCTCTACCTCTTTCACCCACTTTTTGTCACAGGCTTCCCTGAATTCTCCAAACCCAAGATCCGTCACCGAGGCAACAAGCACCTTTTCAGAAGGCATGGTCAGTTTCATCCGGATTCTCGTCACTTCATTGCCGGCAAGCTCCAATCCGTCCAATTCCATCAGCACCAGCTTCGGTGCCTCCTTGGTCAAAGAAGTGATGGATAGCTCCAGATAATTTTCTCCCCTTAAGTAGAATTCAAAAATTTCCTCCAAAGGCTCCCAGTACATACCGGCATCCAAAAGCGCATTATAAACAAGCTCTCCTCTTTTTTGCACCTTCATACCGATATTGGCTTTCAACCGATCCGGTCCCAGGAATAGATACTCTTCTTCTCCGGGATTTCCGTTCTGCTTGTGCATTGCTCCATAACAGGCCCCCTTACTGTAGAGATTGTTCCCCTGGAACACACGTCTGCCCATACACAGATACTTTAAGGATTCCTCCATCCAGGAGCCTCCGAATTTTTCTCCGATCAGATACACCGCCCCAAACTGATTGTCCTCACAACAGTTCCTGGCAATCTCCAAAAGCCCTTTGTCCGTACCATCAAAAGAATGAATTTTCTGAAGGGAATACATAATCTTGGGAATGGTATTCATATTACCGTCTATCTGTACGGATATCATATCCTGACCGCGATAATCCAAAAGCAATGCTCCCCGCTGCCACAACTCCACCTGCTGATGGGTCAGATAAGCAAAAAAGCTTTCCTCATAAGTCTGGCAGAAGATCTCTGCATTTTTCAACTCCAGGGTTTTCACGATTCTTTGAATCAACCCACTCATCCGTCTTCCCGACTCCTGACAGGTAAAGGAAATGGCTGCGATTTTATCCACAGAGCTTCCTTTCAAAACACTTCCCAGACTGCGTTTCACAAACAATGCCAGAAGTGCCGCAGGGTGGTAGCCCTTCCCGTCAATCTGAAGGATCTCCCCCTCCAAAGCAAGCTGCACCAGATTGTCCACTAGGATACTTTCCTCCGGGTATTGTTCACTGAATTTCAGTGCCCCATGCCCGAACAACCACTGATTGGTTCCCGCTTTTTTGCAGAGGACTGTGGGAATATCATAGTTTTCCTCTCCCTCCACAAAGCCTACGGTCTCCACATCTTTTTCTTCATTTTTATAGCAATAACTGATCTGAGAACAGGTATTGGCCAAATCATAACCGATCACGATTTTCTTATCATTTTTTAATAACACCGGCCCGTCTCCTTCTTATCTGCTTACATCAATCGGAACAAGGAACTGTTGATAAAGTCTTTCTTCATGTAATCCTCCAAAAGCTTTTCAAACTGCTTATCCTTTTTTAACGCCTTTGCTTCCAATATTCCATTTATCGCCTGAAATCTACTGATCTGCTCACACTCCGGTTCATTCTTTTTCAGGATGCCGCTTTCTACAACCACATGGGCTCCGCCTCGGTCTTCTAAAATTTCATAGCGGACACTTTCCCCGAAAAATAATATCTGCTCCGTAAAAAATACTCTTCTGCAGACCGGATACATTTGGACGATTCTCCAGTTGGTTTCTGAATAATCCTCGGTCACAGGCAGGAATCTGAATTTCACATTTACATCTTCTCTGGCATGATATTCCAACACAGTCCGATCCATACGGTTGCTGCAGTCCACATCCTTCATCTGATATCTGCCAAACCAAGGCAGATAAATCCCTTCCGTCATTAATGCTTTCAGCAGATTCAACAGCGGCTTTTCGTCCTCCTGGGTCAGAAGCTCTGCATCTCCATAATACCTTAGGCAAGCCAACGCACATATGATCGGAAGCTGACCCGTACTTTCATACAACCGCAAAATATAATCTGCCAGAATCCCGTCCATGGATTCTCCTTCCAGATAATAAGCATAGCTTCTGCGGATCATATATGCCCTGATCAGCGCTTCCTCTCCACCTTCTCTAAGATATCTTTTAAATACCTCTCCATGCTCTTTGATATACTCTCCGGTAAAGAGCATTTGGGTTAACAAGCGTCTACTCAGCTCTCTCACCTCGATTCCGCAGGTATATGCGGCCTTCCAGATCTGATACTGATCATGGGCGGTTCCGTCATAATGCATGGACAGATAGCGCAGAATCTCATTTGTATACTTGCCTTTTTCAAAGGTTTCATAGGCGTAACAAAGCAGATGTTCATCGGCCTCATACTTCCTCTTTTTGATAATGGAAGTTAACAAACTTGCGGCGATCTTACTGTCCACCAGAACCGGACTGTAAACATCCAGCCAGGTATAGGCAAGCTCATCCAACCGGCAATACACCATATATTTAATGGCTTCGGCAGCCTCTCTTCTGGTCAGAAGCTCCATGGATAAGGACTCCAAATACGCAGTAAGATTGGCCTTGTCCTCAGTATGATAATAATACTTCATAATCCGGACTGCTGCTTCCCGTCTGCGATCCGGACATATTTTCTCATTTTCCCATACACGGAACAGCCTTCCCAGCAGCTCTGCGTCTGCCTCGTAGCTTATCTCTCTGGCTTCCTGCAAAAAGAGATCCAGGTACATATTGTCTTCGATGAATACGGACCCATTCTTTACAATGGGATGCTCTGCCAGTTCCTCCCGTTTCCCGGTCGCGATTCCTGTAGGAAAACGATTGCCCTCCGTATCCTCCCAAACTACAAAGCTGTCCTGTGAGAATACAGGAATCCACACATACTCCTGATGCACCGGATACATTCTGGGCACCGGACTGCCTCCCTGATATACATAAGCTCTTCTGATCTGACGACCAGGCGCCTTTAAATACTGGGAAAAGAGAATATTCACCATGGCAGCCGCATTTTGCTTATCGATCATATCCACTGTCAGGAACATATGATACAGCTTGTCCAGGGACTCACTTATTCGCTCCTTTCGGATCTGCTCCTTTACGAACCTCTGGATTCTATGTACATAGCTTTCATAGATATCCGGATACTCCTGACTATGCTCTGCTACATAGCGATATAGATAGGCTCCATGTGCATCATCCAGATTGCTCTGGTAAGTAAAATACAAAAGTACTGTCTTTGGAATCGCCGCTTCCTGCTCCAAATCCAAGGACATCATATAATATTCATACAGATTGGTAATGCGGACGCCTGCCTCCACGC
This sequence comes from Acetatifactor sp., assembly GCA_045639165.1. Lineage (GTDB taxonomy): Bacteria > Bacillota > Clostridia > Lachnospirales > Lachnospiraceae > Acetatifactor. Next base: position 8,147 of record JAZUCP010000129.1, read on the forward strand.
CCAGCTGAAACCAGCGGTAATAATTCTTATCCACCCGGTTGCCCTTGATCAAAAGAGTACAGATCTCTTTGATGATTCGCTCATCCCGGGTCTTTTCATAACAGTTTTCCAGAATTTTATATAATAATAGGGAGAATTCCTTCACTTTACCGGTCAGATAATACACCTGCTCTAACAAATCTGTTGTCAGAATTCCCTTTTTATTGCCATAGTAAAGCACCTGCAGTTCAAACCGCTCTAGCTTCCGCAAAAGTGCCGGGTTCCTGTTCAAAAGCTGCATGGCTTCAAAATATAGAATAGGACTGCGACAGCCCTGTGCAAACTGCTCCTCCAAGAAAAACCATTTTGTGGTAACATTCCTCTCCAATTCCCCGGACACATACAAAAGCAGCCAGGC
>JAZUCP010000130.1:0-1998 GCA_045639165.1 Acetatifactor sp.
GTTCAGTGGCAGACCAAATCCAGGGAAAGAAAAAAAGAAAATATCTTTTTGGCAGAGGGGATCAAGATGTATGAGGAAGCTCCGGAAGCCTTGATAAAAGAAGTCTATATTATAGAAGAAACCCTTCAAAAAATGCTGAAATGTGCATTTTTAAGTCAGAAATTGAAAAAAACAGGGTATGAGCTGGTGTCTCCGGAGGTATTTTGGAAGATGTCCGATACCCAGACACCACAGGGTATTTTGGCGGTTCTGGAAAGACCGGCCTATACATTGGAAGCATTGCTGAAAAAGGAGAATCCCCTGTTTGTGGTGCTGGAGGATATTCAGGACCCGGGAAATCTGGGAACCATCGTGCGTACCGGAGAAGGTGCAGGTGTAACTGCAGTAATTATGTCTAAAAATACGGTGGACATCTTTAATCCCAAGACCATTCGGGCTACCATGGGGTCCATCTACAGAGTGCCTTTTGTATATGTGGATTCCATGGAGGATACCATAAAAAGCCTGCATAAAGCGAAAATCAAGACCTATGCGGCTCATTTAAAAGGCGAGAATTATTATGACAGCTTTTCCTTCCGGGAAGGCACCGCTTTTTTGATCGGTAACGAGGGAAATGGCTTAAAAAAAGAAACGGCGGATCTGGCCACTGCCTATTTGAAGATCCCTATGGAAGGTCAGGTAGAATCTTTAAATGCTGCCATTGCAACCTCTCTTTTGATGTACGAGGCGCACAGACAAAGACAGTAACCATAGGAAGGGAACGAAGGAAGATTGTTATGAAAATCGGATTTATTGGTTTGGGAAATATGGCAACAGCCATTATTGGAGGCATACTTAAGAAGGGACTTGCTGCATCGGCAGATATCTGTGGGGCAGATAAGTATGTTGCTGCCTGCGAAAAGGCAAAGCAGTCCTTTGGGATTGAAACTTGTACGGACAATTGCGAAATTGTAAAGCGGGCAGATTTACTGGTATTGGCAGTCAAGCCCATCTTTTTCCCGGAAGTTATGGAAGAAATCAGGGAGATAGTCAGACCGGAAACTGTAATTGTCAGTATCGCAGCCGGCAAGACAATTGCGTATATCGAGGAAGGGCTTAAGAAACCGTCAGTCAAGATCGTACGTTGTATGCCGAATACTCCGGCGTTGGTAGGAGAGGGCTGTACGGGAGTCTGTGCCAATAAAAACGTGACCTCGGAAGAGTTGGAGAAAGTCCTGAATTTGATGCGGTCTTTTGGTGTGGCAGAGGTAGTACCGGAAAGCCTGATGGATACGGTAGTAGGAGTCAGCGGCAGTTCCCCGGCCTATGTATTTATGTTCATTGAGGCCATGGCGGACGGAGCTGTGGCAGCAGGTATGCCCAGAAAACAGGCTTATCAGTTTGCGGCACAGGCGGTGCTTGGAAGTGCCAAAATGGTGCTGGAAACAGGGCTTCACCCGGGAGAGTTAAAGGACATGGTTTGTTCTCCGGGAGGCACCACAATCCAGGCTGTAAAGGTGTTGGAAGAGAAGGGAATGCGAGGGGCAATCATGGACGCCATGGAAGCCTGCATAGAGCGATCAAAGAAGCTGTAAAAGGCTTCTTTTTTTGCGGATTTTATGAAAAATAGAGCAATTTTCGTAAAAAAAGCGTAAAAACGCTTGAAAATTAAGGAAATCTTAAAAAAGGGGGTTGACAAAGAAAAAAACAAGTGCTAATATGCCCCTCGTAACAAATGTAACATATTTGTAATAATTTATTCAAGAAAATGATATAATTTATTGCAGATGCTTTATTTGGAGGTAAAGACAATGGCAATTAGCAAAAGGCTGCTTACTGTCGTTGCAAGCTTGTGTCTCACACTGGTGCTTGCAGGTACAGAAAGCATGACCGTTTACGCTGGCAACAATACTTACCTGGATTCGTTCAATAGCGGTGTAGCAGCTATGCTGGATTCCAATACAGAAAACGCAGCAGAACTTATGTTAGCTACAGAAAGAAATATATCAAGAGCTTCTT
>JAZUCP010000131.1:0-8249 GCA_045639165.1 Acetatifactor sp.
AATTTGCTCTTTATTCACTCCATAAAATGAGGACAATTCCTCCACAAGTGCAGATGCTCCCGGGTCCGGATACAAACGGAATGCATCACTGTCCATTTCCTTAAGAGCCGCCTCCACTCCCGGCGCCGGCGGATAAGGGCACTCATTGGTATTTAATTTTATCATATTTTTTTTATTCGGCTGTTCACCCGGAACATAGGGAACAACCTTGCGTACATTACTTTCCCAGCTCATTGTCCATAATTCTCCATATTAACATTTCATTATGTTTTACATTTAAGTATACCACATCTTTCTTTTCTGTAAAATATTTTATGCATAACATATCCATTTTTTGGATTAAATTTATTGTTATGTAACCTAAAAAGGCAGAAAATACAGTCTTGTGTACTTTCTGTCTTTTATACTTAGTATATTCACTTAATGCAATAAGCTGCTTTCCTATTCTTGAATGATATCCAATTCTGTAAGATTGATGCCGGAAGCCGTCAAAATTACCTTCAATTCAACATATCGGATCTTCATCGCCTTGTAGACACTGGAATTCTTTTCGCATAAAACCATATAACTTTGAAGTCGTGAAAATTCTTCCACATTTTTTTGCAGTAATTCTTTATCAGTAATATTATCAACCATCCTTTCTGCACCCCTCTCTATAAACATGTCTGTGTTTATATTATAAGGGATTAGTATATATAATGTAAAGCTTTTTATCGCAAACCACACATCACTACTATGTAAAAGCCAAACATAATATAAGGCACAAAAGGAACCGGTATCTTTAAGCTTCCACGACTCCCTACATTTCTTTTGCAGATTTGGACAAACGCAAGTAGCAAATAGGAAACAATCATGTGAAGCAGGTACATTCTGATACCATACCCCAAGAAGCTTTCCGCCAGTGCCGCTACTAAGAAAGTCATTCCATCTGCTTCACCATACAGCCGCATAAAGATACCGGCCTGCAAGATTGCAAAGATTATGAGAGAACCTCCCATTCTAATGCACTCAAAACTGGAACCGGATTGCTGCAGCGCAAGGTATACGGCAGCCGCCATCCCCCAGATTTGAAACCAGTCATATACATAATGGCTCATAGAATCAACCAATGCACTACTGAGAAAGTAGACGCAGATTACCAGCCATGCTACTTGAATTAAGACGGATTCATTGCGGGCAATCTTTACCCATAAATCTGTCAGCAGCAATCCACCTATTCCAAACAGTATCCACGTTTTAGCTGACATCTCCATTTTCTGCCCCCAGTCCAAACGTTTCATGAACCATACCTTAAACAAAGACACCGCCATGATTAGGCAGTTTAATAAAACGTAACCTACCTTCATTCTTTTTACCTCAATCTGGTTCTGATCTCATCCAAAATGCTTCCGGAAACGATTATGGCTGTAAGCTCTGGTTCCGCCTCCAACATTTCTTCTCCTTTATATGCCCTTACCAATATTTTGTAAGTTCCTTCAGCACACTGTAGCGGAATCTTAAATGCCAGTTCTTCCGTCTGAATTATCTCAGGTATCACGTAACAATACTCCCTGTTTTGATTCTCTCCAAATCGGTTCCATTCCTCCGGGAAAATCACCTCAACCCTCTCAATATAGCCAACCGCCTGAATATGGAGTTTGCCTGTTTCTCCTTTTCGAAAACTTCCATCTAAAGGCTCCCTGATTTTTTCAATATAGGCAGAAACATCCATACCGTCAAATCCATATGTTTTAGAGGAAGTATTACCTACCCGATCCACAGCTATTGCAAGCAATTGAAATTTCCCGGAAAATAATGCATTGTCGGAATCCATACCCACTTCAATCCGGCCATCCTGATCCTCGTCCATAATTTGGACATACCCTCCGTTATCATAGTTTCGGACTTCCAATGTGAATGCAGAAACACCGCTTCCCAAATCTTCTGCATGAAGCTTCAACGAATACTCCCATTGGTTCGTACCTTTTTTTAGTGCCTCCTGCAGTTCATCCATTCCGCTGATAATGGGTCCCTGACCATCAGCGATTACAGAAAGTCCATTTTCCTGATCTGATTCCTTTTGTGAAAACACTTCCAGTCTTCCATCCACAATACCGGCTCTTGGAGTCACTCTAAGTGTACAGCCATCCAATTCCAGGGGAACGGTAAAAAATTGCTCAGCAGTGATGTTTTTACAGTAATCGCTTCGCCGCAGCTCCGTATAAGAAGCTTCTATGATTCCCGGATCATTTGCATAATACTTTTGTACTTTTTCCCCTCTGTATGCCACAAGTCCCGGTACTATGTTTTCTTCCATAGGAAAGATCAGTGTAAGTGCTCCTTCCTGAGTATTGGTTTTATTTTGAACCTCCAGCATCATGCGGTTAATCTGGTAGTTGTTTCTGGCACTACCGCAAAGTCTGGCTCCATAACGAATTCCAAAAGCAGAGGTTCCATCGGCACAAACGTAATATATACCGTTCGATTCATAGACTGATTCTCCGCTCAGCATCTCCATTTGCTCCGTTATAATGGGCCAATATACCACTGACTGTCTGGATATGGGAATATGTATAGTTTCTCCCAGATTTCCAGCCTTATCAGCTGCCGCAATGTGGATATACTGTACATTCTCTTTTAGGTTAACACTAATATAGGGCTGTGCTCCATTGTCCCTGCAATAAGAATCCCCTTTTGTAACCAAATCATCTTCCTTTTCATTTACTTTGTAATAATATCCACATACACCACTGGTCAAGGTATTACTGGTAATATTTGAAGTACTGATCTTTTCTCCACTAACCGAATCTATGGACTCTACCATATGAAAATATTCACTGCCCCGGTCTGCAGGTCTTTTAAACACCACATTGACCTTATCTATATCTACAGATTTCAATGTTACGGATCCCTCATCAATTTTATCCGGTGCTTCCTTATCCTGAGCCTTTACTCCATTTAAATAATTCTCCGCTACAAATCCAACACAAACTGCCTCAATCATAATGGTACCATCCCCGCTTCTTACATCGCTGAAGGATTCATAATTGATACATTGCTCTGTATGAATATAATTAGATCCTCCATATGCAGGTACAGCCTGTATTACCTCCCCGTCTTCGTACCCACAGACATAACCTGTTGTCCGATCACATCCAAGATCATATTGGGTACTGGTACAGCTTCCAGGATTGTAGTCGTAATATACACAATTACATGTTCTGCACTGATATTTAAAATATTCATTCAAATGCCCCGGACAGGAATAACTTCCACATCTTACACAGAAGACAAATTCTCCTTCATCCGAGATATTTCCGTAATAAAACACTTCCCGATATACGCTTCGTTCAAGATCACTTCCGCCACATACAATGCTTTTTGTATAGCATCCCCCATATCGATCCGCACTTCCTATATGCTCATGCTCGCAACTTATCTCATGGTTATGTTTCAGCACTTTACCAGCTGTTCCTCCCCGGAAACCGCCGCCTCCGCCGGCCATTCCCAATTCTCCTTGTGCCTGGGATACAACACTTATCTGTGTTCCTCCGGGCAAACCATTACAAACGGATGTAGCTGCTCCTCCACCGCCGGCAATTAACAGGATTCCCTTATCCGTTGTGGCATAGGAACTACCTCCTCCATTTCCAAAATCAGTGCCCTGACCGCCCTTTCCAAAGGAATTGTTTGTACCGCTTCCATTATCACCATTTTGACCGCCCACAAAGCAAGACAACTTTTCCCCTTTTTCCAGATAAAAGATCCCACTTACACTTCCGCCTTTGCCACCGTTATAAACTCCTGCATTTCCTCCTTGGGAACTTTCTCCCTGGAAGTTTCCCCCCTGGGCTCCAAACAAGGTTATCTTATAATATCCAGTAAAAGGAATTTTATAACTGGCTTCTTTGCCGGAATAAACAAACTCCTGAAGAATCTGTCTGGTACTAGATACATCATCCGCGGAATAGATCTTCTTCCACTCTTCTCCTGCCTGTTTTTGATAGAGGAGATATTGTTTATATTGTTCATCCTTTTGGCTCCAGCTTAAATCCACCGCTCCTTTTCCACCATTGGCAGTATAATTATCTTTAGATTGCAATTTCAAATTTACCCAACAGGCATATAAAGTAATATCCTTTTCTGTTTTTATATGCTCACCACTCATTCCTGCCATCCGGGTCAATTCCTCATCATAATACCAACCGCCAAAGGAATATCCTGCTTTTTTACAAGCCGGCAATGTAAACTCCTGCTGGCGATAAACAGCCTGCACATGATCCACGGAACCATTTTTTCCATTAAAAAAATACATATTTTCTTTTATGGCACCCTGAATGGGCTGTCGAAAACTCCACTCAACAAATTCCATATTCGTCCGAATACTTTCTATCAGTTCCCCTCCATTGGTTTCAAAAGATACTTTAACGCCTGCTGGAGGTACAATATCATCCATACACAATTCATAGGAGCTTCCGTATTCGCCGATAATCCTGCTGATATTTTTTTTGCCCTGATAACTGCCTCCCTTTGGATCAATCTCCAGGGTAGATTGACTTTTTATCCACTGCGCGTACAGAATCACACTACCTTGTTCCCGTGCACAGAGATTCAATATCTCTGCACCATCCTCATAATGTACTCCACTTCCGTCTATTTTGGTATTCCAGCCTGTAAATTCATATCCTTTTCTGGTATAACTATTCAAGGTCAGATTTTTTTGAGGTATCACTGCATTCCCCTCATACACACTTGCATTGTCGTACATATGAATACTTTTTGGCATATACCCCTTTCCGAAATTGGCATGATATCTGACGGAATACTGATTGGCAGAGATATCTTTGCACACATGCTGCTTTAATTCCGTTCCCTGCTCCAGATGGGTACAATGGGGACACCTGTAATAGTAGGCCATGGACATATCCAGACTTTTCAGGTAGCCGGCAGTTTCATCACTTATATAAAAATAATTATCTACTACCCTTTGGCCACAATCGGCACAATAAGACACCCATCCGGAATAATATGGTTCACCACAGATATCCTTTCGAAATTCCACTCCATGAAAACTATTGATCTTTAAAATCATATTATGAACACAGCGTGCAGGTACATGCTCCACAATCCATTTCCCTACAGGGACTTCCCCTTTTTTAATCACATCATAATAATGTTCTCCCTGCTTTGTTTCTCTCAGATTCAATTCTTTTTGAATAGAAACCGTATACCCTTTTGTGTACCACTCTGTTTCTTCTTCATCTGCATTTGTGGTAAATGCATTTTCGTCCGGACTCAATGTAATATACGGATTAGTTTTGAATCCGGTAGCCGCCTGACCTTTTATCCAAAATGTGCCGCTTAAGCCCAATACACAGATAAATATACAAACAAGTCTAAACCACATTTGTCTTCTCATACCCTACCTCTATCTCGCCACACCACACCACTGACAGAAGATCAAAAGCTCCCCATCTACTTCAGTTTCAGTCCATTGATGCGTCTGTGGTGTATATCTGGTGTCACCGCAAACCTGCTGACCACAATTTTTGCACATATGCCTAACGATGGTATCTTCCATACAATTTCCTTCCCGAATCACTACGTCTTCTACAACATGCTCCAAGGGTGCTTCCGTAACACTTTCTGTTAATCCACATCTTTCACAAATATTATTATAAAATCCATTTTTCAGGCAGGTTGCCGATTCCCAAACTGCTACTTTCATGGCATGTCCCAAAGCAGGAATCTCCCTTTCATCCAGTATCTTGTCACATTCTGTACAATATTCCTTTTCATTTCCGGGATTCACACACTCCGGTTCTTTACGAAGAATTTCTATTACACAAACATGGGCTGCCTGAAATGCCTGTTCTTGTGAAGCACTCGGTTCCTGAGTGGATTCTGGCTCCGGGGACAGTTCCGGTTCCCATGTTGTTCCCACTTCTTGAGAAACTTCCTGTTTTGGCGTTGCCTCCGACTTCTGGTAATCTTCCGACTCAGGCGTTACCTTCAACTCCTGTGCATTCCCCGGTTCAAACGTCACCTCCGGCTCCTGTGCATTCCTCGGTTCAGACGTCACCTCCGGCTCCTGTGCATTCCCCGGTTCAGGCATCACCTCCGGCTCCGGCATTGCCTCCGATTCTTGAGACCGCTCCGGCTCAGACATTGCCTCCGGTTTCGGTTCCAGCTTCGCTTTGGTTATGGATTCCTGCGCTTGAACAGCCTCTTTTGCATCCTCTGTTTGATTTTTTACTTGCGGCATCTTTGTTTTCTTATTAGTTATGACAAGCAATCCTGCCGACAAAAACAGAATTACCATTCCTATCCCCAGAATAATCCCTTTCTTTTTTAAGCATTTTAAGAATCCCATATTTTTACCATCCTTAATGATCCCTTTTTCAGTTCGGTATAAAACTGCTCCGTCCAGCCTTCTTCCATAAGCAGATTAATTCTGGCTGCCGCCACCGAAGTATCCTCCGGTGCAATCCGATTGCCGGCTTGATCAAAGGTCTGCTCAATCAACACATTCGACCACAGCAAATAGGTTTCTTCCAGCTCCTCATTTACGGTGTATACATTGACACGATCTCCTTTTCTCAAAATACCGCTTGCTACTTGATACAGGTCATCGGCTTTACATCCTACAATAACAGGACTTATCAAATTGCTCCGATATCCTTCATCACTGACAAACATGGTTTCTGTCAGGATTGATCCCTCCGGAATCACCACCGCCGTTCTGGCTCCATTTAACATTTTCGGCTCCATCACTCTATTCTCCGGCAAAATGGATTTATCCACTTCCACCTGTTGAAAATATAACTGTAGATTTTCCTCTGCGATTTCCACAGATTTTTGCAATGTAGCTGCAGTTATCCACACGTTTACTTTCTCATAATCCTGAAGCATATTTTGCTCTATTTTCAAAAGCATAAAAAATGTAATTGCCGATGCAAGAAAGGATACGGCAATTACTCCCGGTAAAATACGCCGGAATTTCCTTTCCGTCTTATCATTTTCACTCTTCTTCATATTTCTTAACATCTACACTGTTTTCCTTTTTTGCCTGTATATAATGTGCCCCAAAACCCGGCACGCCAAAAGAAACTCTACTGTATATGGTGGTAGTCTCCACTTCCACTCCATCCAGGGTCACAACTTCACCTATCCTACCCACTCCACAATGCTGCATCACCTGATTTTGATCCAACATATACATTTCAATTTCCTCTCCGATCACATTGTATATCCTATACTCTTCTATGGTCACAGGACCTTCCAGCAATTGTCTTTGAAACGGTCTTCCATCTTCATCCAGTTGCAGATTGATAAAAAGTGCCTCTTTATAAACTTCATACGCACCCTGGGGATCAAAGATCTTCAAAGTCCCATCCCTTCCATAAGTCTTCACATCAATCAATGCGGATGCCAGATTGGAGGCTGCCAAGGCATCCTCCACACAGGCTCCTGCAATCATAAAATGAGACAGCTTTACACATACCAGCATAACTATTGAAACCACAAACACCATCAATAGCCCCATAAAATAATCTACGGATCCGGCATGCTTAATTTTTCGCGGTTGACATACGCTTTTCTTCCACATGATAGTTCTTCGCCTCAAAACCTTCCAACCACCAATTTATCCCCAGCATGCTTCCTTCAAGTTCGCCCTGAATACAGAGCATCACTGTCTCTCCATAGCCAACTGCCTGTCTGGTGGTCCCTGTAAGATCTATATTCGTAAGACCGGCTCCCATTAACTCCCGGTACAAGGCTTCCTCTGTTACTGCTTCCAGATACCCCTTTGTTTCCATATTCAATATATACTTCCTGGAAATCTGACTGATCTCCAACTTCTTAACCATTAATCCCATGGAAGAGAAAGATGCAGTCACTACCACTGCAATGGCCAGAATCGTGATCATTGCAGTCAGGAAGTCCAGCACATTACCGGGAGAAGAACGATACATTCCACTTTTCATATTAAACCTTACTGATATCCAGTATTCCTATTGCCTTATTCTGCATGGATGTAACAATGCTTGTGATAAAGGTTGTCAGACTATCCTTCATTACCACACACAAGACCAGTGCAATGATGCACAAGCCTACTGTCACCAGCAATCCATCAATTCCACTGCTTTTAGTAATCATATAGCTTGTTAACTTTTCTTTAATTCTTTTCATTACAAATCCTCCATCTTATTCCTGTTAATTTAAAAATAAACTTGCTGAGAACATATTGGTAACACAAAGATACAAGG
>JAZUCP010000132.1:0-14378 GCA_045639165.1 Acetatifactor sp.
AACTGCTGATTTGCACTGTCCCTCAGTTTAACCAGTATTTCTTCAAGACAAAGCCGCTTAACTTCTATCGGCAGATCTGATTTATTGGAAAAATCCACAATCGCCTGCTGAAACTCTCTGATTTTTAAGTTATTCATGCTACTCTACCTCCAATGTCTGCAATATCGCATCTATCTGCTTCTGCTGTTTTTTTATTTTTTCATAAAGTTGCTGTGTCGCTCTCCAGTTCAATCCGATTGCATTGTATGTATCAATTGCATCACCGGTTTCCGCCAACAACCTTGGATCTAATTTATATCCATCACCGATTATGAAGCCTACTCTTTGCGATGCATTGCGTTTTACACTGTCATTTTTATAGTTAAAATAATATACATCCGTATTTTCTACTGCTGACAATGCATTTGCACATGCAATAATGCTTTCCTTTTTCTCTGCGACAGATGTTACAGCTACACCACTTGGTAAAATGACAGAAGAAAAACCTGCTCCCAGAACCATAACGTTATAGTTTGCTGAATATAAAGCCAAGGCTGATTTAAAGTACAGATTATAGCCACCATTGTCGGAAGGCACTTCATAACCAATGGAATTCATAAATCCGGTTGCAGCTTTAATCGAGCCGTTTGCCCACCAGATATTTCCGCTGGCCAAATCGATTCTCATGCCGCCGCCACATGCATAAGCTGAGCTGGATACAACATAATTATTTGACCGTATCTCTCCGCCAAATATAGTCTTTCCGCTGATCGTGTTACCGGTGATATTTTCTGCCGCCACACTTCCGGCAACAATATTCATTGCATTGATGTTAGCAGCTGTAAACTGATTTGCATCTAATTTATTCCCAACAGATAAATTGGTAACTCTCAAATCATCAATTGTAGCATATTTAGAAACAAATTCATTAGCATTGACCAAGCCTTTCAAGTCTATCTTTTCAGCCCTAATCGTTACTGTTTCAGCCGTTTGGTTGATGGTTGAAATTACTTCACCCTTTTCAACCTTTGTTTCAATGCCTTCTGCCGTTGCCTTAATACTTACTGACAGTTTGCTTTCCGCATCCTTTGCCCTTGTTACCTCAGCTGTAATAGCATCCGCATTAATGGTAATTCCTGAAGCAAGCTTTTCCTCTTCCCCTCTTGCCCTTGTTACCTCGGCCCTGATTTGATCAGACTGAAGCATCAACTCTGACTTCATGTCTGTAATGGAATCCGCAACACTTTGAGCCGTACCATACAATGCAATATTTGTCAGATAAAGGCTGTTAATTCGATCCTCATATCCTATCGGGGCTGTGAACGTAGTTATAAATCTTACCCTGGATGTTCTTGCCAGAATAAACTGAAATTCCTCCTTCGTCCATACATCCGTTACCGGCCATGCATCTCCCAGGAACTTGCTGTATATAGGCTCATCATAACTAGTTGTCAGATCATACAATTCCACATATGCATTGATGTATACTCCCATATGCCGAAGCCATTCATAAGAGAATTTATACGTCCCGGAAGGAATAGATACATCCTGATAAAATGCATACCCACCATTGTAAATGCACTGCTTATCACACATGGTTGTTACCACAGTTTCATCCTCTTTTTCAAAAAAGGATAGATCAATATGCCCATTCATTCCGCCTTGAAATGTGTTAATTTCTTCATTATATACAGATGTCCTGCTTGTCACTTCAAACCGCAATTCTTCAGCAGTCTGTATGATCCGGCTGTTTAATCCTTTCTCCAGATCAGTGATCTCCAGCCTTGTCTCCTCAATTGTCCGGGTAAGTTTATTGGTCTTGCCCTTTAACTGGATGATCTGCTCCCTTATGCCATTGACCTTTTCCGTCTGATACTGTTCGCCCTCGGCATCGTAGGTATCCCGCAATGCCTGGATGCCCTTCAGCGTCCTTTGCAGGATATATGATGTGATAACACCATTCTTTGTCCTGAGCTCAATCGCATCCCCTACTTCACGACAAGGATTGCCTTTTGCTTCCACATGTACCGGCTGATATGTAACAGTGCTGATGATCGGATAAAGATTCTCTGCTACGGTTCGCAGTTCATCGGTGGATTTGCCGTACACAAGGAAGTTATCCTGAATGATATAGCAGTTATCAGCATCAGAATGCGGTGTATCAGGATAAATATTTCCAATATCATTTTCTCCATTTCTGATCTGGAGCTTATTGATCAGTGCAGTGGTATAATCCTCATACTCTGCCTTGATGTAGCAGTTTGCCGGAATATCGTTGCTGGCAGGATACAGATCTTCTGCCGGATATAAAGTATCTGACGGATAAAGACCATCATCCTGCAGGAACACGTATTTAAACTTCCCATCCCTGCCGATATGCCCGAAGCATCCATTGATCTCGCAGATCGCTGTGATAACGGTCTTTCCGCTTAAGCTGGTAGGCTCTATGGTCTTTGTGACGATCATAGAGTCATTTACCAACTCCACATCTTCCTGCTCAATACCGAAGTATGCTAGGAAACTGTCGCGAAATGCCTTTAGTGTCACTGTGCTGTCAGCTGCCGGAAGGATCGTGTTGTACCAGCCGGATACCTCCGCATGCAGGATGTCGTACATGGCATCGTAGGCGGTGATGTCACGGTACCGGCGGTCTGCGGTGGGTTTGTCGGAGTATACTTTGTATTCGCCAAACGAAAAAGGGACATCGGTGTTTCCATCCAATGTCTCCGTAACTGTTAACCACTTATCCTTAAGTGATGTTGTTATATTAGAAATCCTAAATTTGATCCCACTTGCTTCACAGCTCCCAAACCTTAACACCTCTCCGGAACAAATACTCTCTGATAATTCAAAGTTTTCAGAATGTAAATCTGTATTTGTGATCGTGCCAGTGTCAAAGTTTATTTTTAATTGCTTGTCTTTTCTATCCCGCAAATATAAATCAGCATATTTATATTCCACCATACTCAATACTCCCTAAGACTAATATTGGTCCTTGCATAATGAAGTGAACTGCCTCTTGTGTGCCTATGCTTAATTTCTGGTCTATCCATTTTGAATTTTCCAGACTTATATTCACCAACCAGATCATCCCAATATTCAACCTGAACATCTTCAAACTGTGCCCATAGTCCAGAAAGCTGTTTCTGTTCCTTCGCACTCCGTTCCCGAATATCAAAGGATATTATCATCCTCTCTCTACTGCTCAGCTCCTCATGCCTCACATCATTGGCGTCATAATATTCGTATAAGACTCTTTTTTCTTTCTGAGACGAATAGCTCCCTTGGGATATAAAATCGTTACTTACGACTATTCCATTTATTTTAATTCTATATCCACTATACATTGTTGCCTCCTACCCAAATGCACTTTCACCGCCATGTCGGTTTTTCCACTCCATATTTGATGCACGAACAGACTTAAATATACTGCTTTCATCAGCTTCCACAAATAGTTTGATTCCAACTTCTCCAAACGCCTGCCTCATTGCTTGATAAACATCATCTTTGCTTAAGTTATTGCCACTATAATCCAGCGGTCTCACTCTTGCACCAACAGGCAAATCAAGCAATTCAGGACCATTTTCTCCAACCATAACTGTACCACTACCAACCACAGTACCGCCTTCCCATAAAAAAGGAATATCAGATATCATGGGGATACTAGGATGCCAAGAACCACCTCCCAGCCATTCCGGCATATCGAATCCAAGGCTATTAAACCCTTCTATTAAGGTATTAACAGCATCAATGCCCATGTTAAGCAACCCGATAATTCCGTTTATCGGGGCTTTAGCAAGTGCAATAAGCCCATCAAATATGCCACCGAAAATCTCTGTAACACCTTTCCATGCACGTTCCCAATCTCCGGTAAAAACTCCTCGGATGAAATCTATGACTCCATCAAATATCTTCTTGATGGCATCCCAGATATCCTTTACTGTTGCAAAAAATGTATTAAGCTGTCCGCCTAGTACGGGTCCAAACACTTCCGTCCAGTCTTTTGCAAAGATGCCCTGAAGAAAATCATCTACATTCTGTAAAAGTGCCTGTATCTCATCCCCCTTGGTCGCAATCAGAGCCACTAATCCGACTATTGCAGCTATGAGTAGTACTATCGGATTTGCCGCTATGAAACTAAATACACTGGTAAATGCCGTCTGTAATGCCGGCAACACAGTATTACTAACTGTTCCAAATAACTTTGACAATCCACCTACACCGCCTGCCAAATTTCCGATAGTTGATATTACTGGTCCCAAAGTAGCCACAAGTGCGATTATAGTAAGTATTGTCTTCTGCTGACCCTCATCCAGACCATTAAACTTCTCTAGCAACCCTGCAACCAATTCCGTAATCTGTGTAAAAACCGGCATAACTGTTTCTCCCAGCAATGCCATCTGCTCCTGCAATTCTGCATTTGCCTGATTGTTTTCCACAAGTGCTTCATTATTCTTCTGCCATGCTTCTCCTGCTTCCGCAAGCCCCTGTTCTGTGAGCTGTTGAAGGATCAAATCGGCTCTTCCAGCAGAATCTCCTATTTCTGCCAGTTTGGCATTAAACTCATCTTCCGATACCCCGGCCCAATTCAATACATCTGCAAGCGTACCTGTTACTTGCCCTACTTGAGCAGTCTCATTGATCGCCTCCGCCAGTCCGTCTATGGGGATGGAATCACCATATGTAGCCCATGCACCTATTGTGACATTAGTCAATTGATTCAGTTTGTCCTGTTCCAACTGCAAAGCCTGAAGATTCGCCGTGGTAGTTGCGGCTGTCTGATCATCTGCAAGCACACCATACAAAGTCTTATAAGTTTCCGCTGTCTCTTCTGCAGAGTATCCCGCTTTCTCTGAAGACACTTCCAAAGACCCCATGATCTTCATGTACTCCTTGGATTCTTCTGCCACATCTTTTAGGCCAGATACGATACCCTTGGCACCTTCCACAATAGCTTCCGCTTTCAGATAATCCTTAAAATTGGAAGCTTCTTTCCCTGCCTGTTCAAGCTGTTCTTCTGCTTTGTCCGCCGCATCAGCAACCTCTTCCAAAGGCTTCTCATCAATATCTTTTATTGCCGCTTCTGTTTTTTCTGCTTCAGCTTTCAATTGCTTTAAAGATATTTCTGTGGCTGCTATTTCTCTCTGTAAACCATTATACTGGTCTTGCGTAATTTCCCCTTTTTCAAACTGCTCCTGTACCTGTTTTTCAGCATTCTTCAACGCTTCCAGTTTTTCAGTAGTGTCACCAATCTGATTACCAAGCAGCTGTTGTTTTTGCCTTAATAATTCTATATTTGTCGGATCAAGTTTCAGAAGCCTTTCAACATCTTTTAAATTCTGCTGTGTCTTGTTGATTTCTTTGTTTACCCCGGAAAGTGACTTACTAAGACCTGTAGTATCTCCGCCGATTTGTACACTGATTCCCTTTACTCTATCTGCCATCTCTACCCCTTTCCGAAGAATGCTTCGATATCGTCCTGTGTAGCCTTATAAGGATATTCTTCTTTATCATTCATTTTTTCCGTAAGCATGTCATACACCATGCCTATGGACATATTGCACAGGGCACTGTCTGACAGATTCAGTTCAGAACACCTGAGCATAAAAATGGCGCCGTTTGGCTCACGCACCGTTTCTCTTATTTTTTTTTACTCTTTGAGGTTGTAATATTGCTAAGAGCCCACAGTTCCAGAATTTGTGGAAGCACCTCATAGATAGAAAACATTTCATACTGGTCCAGCCATTCGTCCGGATTGTTCGGCTGGTCAGGATCTGCATGTTTCGCCATGATAAATGCTGTGTTTTCAAATATTGTCAAATCCAATACTGTCAGCTGTGCATCCTGCTTTTCCTCTTCAGTTGCATCTTCAGGCAAGTCTGCTGCCTTCTGATATGCTCTTTTGAGCTTATTCATGTCAGCGATCATATCTCTGCCAAATTTAAATCGGTACAGACGAGGTACGAGGGCTGATGCCCTCATTTTAACCTCTCTACCGCCTACTTTGATTATTTTCTCCATAGACTACTATCTCCTCTTTTTACCATTAATTAGATGACACTATCTTTTCGTATACTTTCTTGAACCAGCCTGCCTTGACCGCTTCTGCCGTCTCGTTGGTAGTTCTGGCCATGACATTGCCATTTGGCAAAGGTACTGCCGAGATTGTGCTCTTTCTTGTCTGCGGTGTCTTTGTTCCTGTGTTTGTAGTTCCACCAATACCAGGACGGGTACCGCTGCAATTATACAGGCAATAAAAATCATCATTCTTATCACCATCAATCTGATAGAGCAATGCAAATGCCGCAGGTTCTTCGTTAGCATTTTCCAAAATCACTTTATCTGTAGTAAGCTCAAACTTCCAGATATCCTGAAGCATCTGATCGTGCATTCTTGCAACCTCCAGATCTCCCGAATAACCGTTATTTGCCACAGACTGGTAATACACGATACCGTCCGCATAAAACGGTTCTACACTCCCCTGCGGATCTAATGTCAATGTCACAGCTCCGGGAACTGCTACCGGTGTCGCCCAGGTGATAGCCCCACCTTCGCCAACTGCTAAAACCGCATAATGTACATTCTTCAAATTGAACTGTACTTTGTTCTTATCCATGTTTATACCTCCAATTCATACAAAATCTGATAACATTGTTCGCTATCAATATATTCTTCTGATTTCTCCCAAAAGTACGGGGATAGCACTGCCTCCACCTTATCCTCTATATCTGGCTGTTTGTGCCTTGTATAGAGCTCAATCTGCACACGCTTTGCACTGAAATATACCTGTCCGTCAGCACCGAAATTGCTATTCCCAGATGTTAGATAGCAGATATAGGGCAATGGTGGCACTTCATTTTCCCGAAAGAATCTGTAAGTTACCGGTAACCCGGTCTCTTTTAGCTTTTTCACTACATTTTCAAGAGTTTCCGCCACTGATACTCACCTTCACTTTCTTAATCAGTTTCTCTTCTGCTTTCTGTGATGCAGGACCGATGTGTGGTTTTCCTTCCACCCTACCACCACAGACCTTTGCATGTCCATGTTCAAGCAAATGAGTAAGCCGATAATGCTTAGGGCTGTGGATGACAACCCTAATATCTTCATTGCTTTCATATGCTGTTTTCAATTTCCAGCTTTTTTTATACGCCCCTGACAGTTTAGGTGCATCATTTTTGATATCACGCACGCACTCTTTTGCCACTTGCTTTACATCGGCTTTTAATTGCTCCGTCACTTCCTCCGAATAAGCCATTAGCTCGTCCATAATGGCCTTTTCCAGATCGTTTACATCAATAGACACTCTGCACCCCTGCCTTTCTCTGCAGATACAGCTCAATCTCATCAGAAGCAGGCGGATTGTATGTACGGTAGATGGCATATCTCACTCCTTCGTACTCAATTTCTCGCTCTCCTGCATAATTGACTGCTGCAGTCTTCAGCATTTTTTCAGCATTTAGTCCGTTTCTTCCGGCATCCATCCACTCTCTTCTCGTTACAGATTCCACAGAAACAGGCAATTCCAGACGGATCTCCCCGTCCGGAATCCTTTGAGCCAGTGCATCCTCTTTGTATGTGGCTTTAATCAAATAAGCAATCCCATCCATTATGTAGTACTTCCTTTCTGGCTAAAAAGCCGGTTATTCAGCGCATACCTTAACGATCTCGGCATTGCTATATTCTCTTCCTTTCTTTTGCGATACAGATAAGCCGCATACATTTCCACCAGCATATCGTCCTCTACAGTATCAGCCAGTTCAATGCCTTCTTCTTTGATGGCAGCCCTGGCAAATGCAATGATATTTTTAAGATAATCGTCATACTGTGTTGCATAGACACTTATCTGTAAATCAGTTTTTAACATGATCAAAACATTACTTTCTTTCACGGCTGCCTACCTCCTGATTAAGATGTTTGATTTGCTTGATTTGCAGTATCTGTAGGGAATTCAACGGATGTTGCCGGTGCAGTTGCTGTAATGCTCATCAAGCCAAACGCATCCGCAATCACAGGTTCACCATCGTAGCGTGCTGTGCCCTTGAATACAGTCTGATCTTCAGTGAATCTGTAATGTTCAGACTGACCAAGCTTTGTGCCTGCTCTTTCTGCCAGAAGATACATATCAAAATAGCCGAATGCAATATTATTGTCCGGAATAAATGGAAGCTCAACAATATCCCCACCAATAACCGGCATAGTATTGTTCATGCCTGCAACAATCGCCGCACTCATATTTTTGTCCATGCTTTCAACAATTAACTTCATATGAGTTTTCTTGTTCATGACCCATGTAATACCGGTTTCTGAATAATCATCATTAAGAATACCAGCATTGGTTGCAATTTCTTTGAACAGTGCAACACCAGAAGCACCAGTGCCGGTAAGCACATTCTTTTTGCTCAGATCCACCCACTCAATCGCAGTAGCAGAATAATCATCCGGCTTTGCTGTCTGTGCAAGTCTGGTTACGATACCTAATGGCATCTTGGTGCCCTTACCATAGATAATCGCCTTATCAATTGCTTTACCAATGGCCTTACCCAGAGCATTGATGATTTCCGTTACCAGATTTACATCATTGTCTTCCAGAATCGCATTGCACACAGCAAAGAATCCACCAACCTTATAACCATCTACTTCAATATCGTTGAAGCCAAGATTCAGTTCATTTAGCTTTGCACACATTTCTGTCCACACTGCCTCTGGAATGGTTCCCATGATTCTTTGTCTTGCGGTACCTGCCACAGGACGAAGATTCACTCTTTTGATCAGCTTAGATGTCTCTGTTGCTTTCTCTTTTAACAGATCCAGCATTACTTCCGGAATGGTAAGTCCCACATTTGACAATGCTCTCTTTTCTTTAATACAGGTTCTTACCTCACTAATAAATGTCTTTACATCTTCACGTGCAAAGAATGCGTCTCTTTCCTGCATGCTCATTCCAAAAAATTTAGTTCTGTTTACCATAACCTCTGTTTTTCCTCCTTCTCTCTTTTCAGGTTTTTTAACCACTTCTGCAGAACGTTTCTCTTCTTCTGCAAGATCTCCTTCAATTTTCTCAATTTCAGCCTCCAGATTCTTTTTGTCTTCCTCGTGCTGATCCTTTTCTTTCTGGAAGTCGTCGACCTGTTTTTCCAGTTCTTCTTTGTCCTCTGCCGGGGTTTCTTCATTCACTTCCCCGATTGCCTGTTCCAGCTCAGCTTCTCTGGTTGCGAAATCAGAATCCTTCGCTCTGAGCTGTTCCAAATCCTTTTTTGCTTTTTCAAGCTTGCTTCTCAACAATAATGCTTTCAATGCCATTATTCTCTTTCTCCTTTCATCTTTGACATCATTCTACTTTTAAAGCTCTCTGCGGATTTCTTTTTGATATCTGCGAGCTGCTTGCTTCTTGCACTGACAGAAGTGTCCTCGTAAGCCGGGAAGGTCACTACAGACACTTCATAAAGTTTTACTTTTTTGATGGTCCAATGAACAGTTGCCCCTCTGTCCTCGAAGCTTTCTTCCAGAATATCAAAACCAAAACTGCACTGATCCACATCGCCACGCTTTACCCTTTCGTAAAGATTCATTGCGTCCTGATCCTTTTGGTTTATCCGCACTTCACCCCAAAGCCCCCTGCTGTCCGTCTTTAATGTAAGTGTCCCAGACTTAGTCCTTCCAAGCACAAGCCTTGTCTCATGGTCAATCAGACACCTGATATCATCCGACAATGCCCCATCAAAAGCAGTCTCCGCCACACTCTCAGTTGCCCCTGGCCAAAGTTCATACTCCGAACCGAATACAGAGAAATAACCACTGATATACAAATCCCCAGAATCATCCGCCCGTGTATTGAATTGTGACGCTGCAAAACGCATCTGTCTTTCTAATGTTCTACTTTCCACTGCTCTCACCTCCATTCAGCTTTTTCTGATCTCCTATCATTCCTTGCGGTATGTAGTTTTCAAGAATGATCAGTTCATCCAATCCCTTTCTGGGGCTCAGCCCGATCCAATCTCTTACCTCGTTGCCGCTCATGATCCCTCTGGTATAATTGTCATCTCCTACCTTGCTCAGTTTCTCGATGTCGTAAGAATACAGAGAACGGATGTTAAAACGAAAATACCAATCCGGGCTTATCAGCAGTTTTTTTGTGTTTTCCTGTTCAATCACATTGCAGATTGTCCGAATCCTTGTATTGATGAAATTATTCCACTGTCCCTCATTGAAATCTCCTTCACCGACAATAAATGAAGGTACATCCAAAATGGCAGCTATCGTCTTCTTGTCCAGCTTTACTGAATCAGCCAATGCAATATCATTGAGAGATAATGGCCGGATCTCCTGCACCTCAAACTGCTCTGCCGGAATCATCCAAGGTTCCCCTGCTTCCGATGATTCAATATATTGTGATAACAGTTTCCTTCTGCCATCCTTGCTGGAAAACTCATCAGTAAGACCATCTACCTTAACAACCATAGAAGGTTTCCATTTGGATTCCATGAATCCCTTCTTAGTTTCTGCAGCCTGTTTCAGGTTATGGGCTACATCTTTCAACGTTACCCGATACCCTGTACCCTTCCAGGGATAATCCGGATCGGGATTAATGACATAATGCAGCACTTCGTCCGACTCAAAACGCACTCCTTTGATCTGTACATGATATCCATATCCTTCCGGATGAAAGCTGTATGCTCCAGGTGGCATGATAACCATATCATCCAGATAACCATTCTGATAAGTCGGCAAGACAACCGCGTTTCCATCACCCTCAAGAAGCAGATTCCTGACTATGGATGCCATAAATGTTTTTCGTGTCATATACCGGTTTGGATATATATCAACTTTTTTTGAAAGCTCATTTTTTATTCTGACATCACCAGCTTCGGTGTTTCCCATCAAATGGATTGTCATGCTGGATATCAAATCAGCAATCTTATTAATCGCTGCCATGATCTCCGGATTGTGAGATAACTTCGTATACCCGGAACAACAAAGTGTTTCATATGCATCCAATGAACAAAGATACATCTGCTCACTGTTTGCAGGTTCCGCTCTTGCTTGACTTTTTTTCTTCTTTCCCTTTGCCATATCTTCATCTCCTTAATCCAGCCATGCACTGGCTTTTTGTGATTTTTCAATATCTATCAACATCTGTTTCGTTGCAATGATATCAGCATCGAACAGGTCGATTCTTAATGTGGGTTCTACTTTCTCGAAACGTACAAAATCATCGCTGTCCTCAATTGCATGCACATTTTCAATACAGTATTCATAAGCCTTGTTGTGCACATAATAAAACTTCTGCTCAATGAGTTTATTCTCTACATTCCGGAACGCTTCTGTCTTCTCAACGTACCTTTGGGATTGATCACGCATCTTGAAACCAGCTTTTTTCATCTTCAAAACAAATTCATTAGAATATCTTCTGTCATATCCAACCCATTTGATTTTAAAGCCCATATTCCGCATTATGATGAACCATTTCACGGGTTCCTCGTAATCAATAACAGCACTATTACACAATGTCAGCCAGTCTTTCTCTGCCCACCAGAAGAATGGTATATTGTCCTCTTCTGCTTTCTGATATGCCACTGTTACCGGTATGAATCCATGTGTAATGGAAATGTCAACATCCTGATACCGGCCATGCAGGGCTGTTCCCGTCAAGTCATGCATCTTTGACAGATCGGCGCCGCCGTACCATGTAATAGGCAGCTTTGCAAGTTCTTCAATCGTCCAATTGTATTTATCATCAGATGTCCGAACAACTCCCATATCAAAGTAAGTTTTCATGGAAGATGTAAATACATTTAATGACTTTGCGAAGAAATCTTTTCTCTGCTGTGGATCGTTCTGGGCCTGCATTGCATCATTCATCAGATCATATGCCTGAACAGACTCGCCATAAGCCGGATTCGCCATTTCGTGAGTCACGGGATTGGTGTAATCTATGTACTCCTTACCGTCTTCACCCTGAACAGGATCCGCTTCACAGATGAATATGAAATATTGCTCATCTTCCACTTCTCCATCCAGAACCCTCTTGCAGTACTTGACCCTTTGTGCCAGAAAGCAATTAGGATCATCACCGGCAGTCGATATACCAATCATCAGCTTGTTGCGGTAAGCTTTCATTGCTTCTTTGAACAAATTGTATTGTTTCGGTTTCTTGAAAGCATGTATTTCATCTGCAATGGCCACGTTACAGTTAAAGGAATCCTGTGCATCCGGATTGGCAGCCAATGCATAAAATTCAAACATCCCGCCTGCGATATCATCAGCAGTAACCGAATGTTCATTGTTATTGTCAATGATATGGAAGTGTCCTCCATCCTCATCCCACTCTCCCATATTCTTGATGTTGTATTCCACAAACTGGAACGTTTCCATCGTCTGCTTCAGTCCTGCTGCTACAACGTATATTTTGGATCCGGATAATCTATTTAAGATCCCGATACCGTAAGCCAATGCTCCAGCAAAGGATGTCTTTACATTCTTTCTGGGTATAAAAATAAGGCACTCATGAAATCTTCTGATTTCTGTGCCTTTTACCTTGAACCCCAACAGGTTATATATAATAAATTTATGGAATGGCATTAGTAAAAACGGTGTTCCTCTGAGTGGTTTTCCGTTCTTATCTTCTCCCTGCATATGGCAGAATGTCTTTTCGATAATTCGAATGACAAACTCTGCGTCCTTTGGATTGAAGTCGTATTTTTCGCTGGCTACATCATTCAGGAAGCGTCTGCATGCCTTGACACGATACTCATTCGCAATTCTTTTGCCGCTTACAATATCATTCGCATACCCGAATACCACATCCCAGTTCTCATAATGCTCTTTAGCCACTTAGCATCTTATCCAGAGCAGATTTCTTTTCCTGCTCAAGACCTTTCTTTTTGATCGCCTTCAATCCACGAGGCGTTAACCCAAAAATATTTTCCATATCCGCCAGCTCATCCCTCAACTTCTCTATCGCCAGATACAATGCAGTCTTCCTTTCATTTGTAGCTCCTGCCTTGTTTGTGTATTTCTCTGTTACTAAGCAACCTTCCCGGTACCATCGATCATTTAACATGTCAAATTGTAGCCGCATTTCTGCATATCTGCTAATAATTACATCAAATTCTTTGCGATAAGTCCCCAGAGAAACCATGTTTTTCTTGGTTGCATTAAATACCTTTTTCCGCTTTTTTTCTATATCTTCTGTATTTATTTCCAATCTCTCTTCCAATGGTTTCCCCCCTTTTTTATTTTTTGCTTCGAGATGGAAAGACCTACCCTCGCCGGTCCCATTTGGGTTAATCAAAATTCTCTGACCCAGGGGGGGCTTATCATTTCCACCGCTTACCGCCTTTTTCCGGATGCATTTTGTTGTGGCAAGGATTACACAAACTGATCAGATTACTGTCCACATATGCCAGTTCTGGATATTCATCCGCATGCTTGATATGATGTACTGTCTCTGCTTCTCGCATCCTGCCATACTTTTTACATTCCTGGCAAAGATATTTATCCCGACGCAAGATCGCTGCTCGTTTCTTTTTCCATTTAGGATTCTTATAATCAAATTCTCTCACGCCTGCCGCCTCGATTGCAAAAAAATAGCCCCTGATTGCTCAGGAGCTTTCCTCTTGTTTACTCTTTCTCTTTTATCATATTAGCACATTCCCACATGAATTACAATGAACTAATTTGAATTTTCTTCACAAATTTTTATATGTGCCAACGCTTGTCCATGGATCTTTAAAACCCACCGTTCAGACATACCCATCTTCTCTGCAATTTCATGCCAGGCCATTCCTTTTATGTACCGGTAGAACATCACATCTTTTTCTTTTTCACTCTGAAGACTCTTGATCCTGCACGCGATATCTTTATATGCCATTATCCGCTGGTACCGTTCCTCTCTTAGTTCTCTCTCCATATCGTCAAGAGCTGCAGCATAATCTGACAAATCACTCTGACCGCTTCCATGTGGCATCCCATCATTATTGATTGCGGAAGGATTCGATCTCATGATCCTTATCTCTTCCAGCTCTGACTCTATCCTGCTGATTCTATGTACATGATGTCTGTATTCTGAGAGATATTCTTTTTTTGCTGCGTTTTCTTCTATATTCGGCATCTTATCTCCTTCCCTTCCATTTCGCTACTCTTCCTCCACTTTCTCCTGCAGCCACTTCAACAAGCACTCATAGCAGTTGCAGCTATCACTTCTATCACAGCCTATTTCTGCCAGCCCATTCTCGTTCGGGCACATCATGGTCATTGCAAGCTCTTCATCCGTCATTGCCCGGATGCGATCGGCATTGGTCATTTTGTGAAATTCAGAACCGTTGTTGCACTCAAGGAGACAAACAGTTGTTTTATTATTATTCTTGCAAAATGTACAATTATAGCTGCCCATTACTTCT
>JAZUCP010000133.1:0-1935 GCA_045639165.1 Acetatifactor sp.
AGAAAAGGCTAACAAGGTTCGTACAAAGCCTTTAAGAGTTATCTTAAACGGTCTTTGAAAAGATGCTGCTCAGATCATCGCTCGTATCAACGGATTTACTTTCGTTGAAACCGAATATGATCCTTACACCAACACTGTTAAGGAAGTATTCAGAAAATCTTACTCTGAAGGTCTTCGTGCAAAAGTTAATTGCTACGGTTCCAACGATGTATGTGAAGGCGTTGCAATCATGCACAAGGAAGGTGTTGACGTTTCCATCACCGGTAACTCCACCAACCCTACCAGATTCCAGCATCCTGTTGCAGGTACTTATAAGAAAGAATGTAACGAAATGGGCAAGAAATACTTCTCCGTTGCTTCAGGTGGTGGTACAGGCCGTACCCTTCATCCTGACAACATGGCTGCAGGTCCTGCTTCTTACGGTATGACCGATACCATGGGACGTATGCACTCAGATGCTCAGTTCGCTGGTTCTTCATCTGTTCCTGCTCATGTAGAATTGATGGGCTTGATCGGTGCAGGTAACAACCCTATGGTTGGTATGACAGTTGCAGTTGCAGTAGCTATTCAGGAAGCTGCAGACGCAGGTAAGTTCTAAATAAGTATTATAATATTGATTACGAGGACAAACCAAGTCGTAGTAAGACGTGGTTTGTCCTCGTTTTTTATACTTACTTACACCATAAACGATTGCAATTGCACATTCTTATCCGGTATAGTGCGTAAATTTTATCTATACGACAGACTCATTATATTATATAATATAGTTGTATATAAATTACGTGTAGACAAGGCCAGAAATTTCGCAGGCCGGAGAGGAGTATATATGAAATATGCAGCGGATTTTCGTTATATTGCGAGGGAAGTGTTACGAGGAAGATGGATGATTGCCGTAATAACCGGTTTGATTGCTTTTCTGCTTGGTGGATTGGGTTCAGATGGACCGGAAGTGAAATTGAATCTTGATTTGTCCGGAGCTGATGTGAGTTTTGAGATTGCCGGACAGACAATTCTTTCTACAAGTGGTGGTCTGAATGATCAGTTAGGCATGATCATTGCCGGAAGTGCCTTGTACATAGCTTTAGCAGCCATCATTATGGCGCTGATCTATTTCGTGCTGGGAAGCGTAATAGAAGCTGGATATTCCAGATTTAATATGGATCTGGTGGATCGGAAAGAGGCGAAGCTGGAAACACTTTTTACCTATTTCCATAACTGGAAGACGCTGGCAGTAACCAGATTTTTAAAGAGTTTATATACGTTCTTATGGTCCTTGCTGTTTGTTATTCCCGGAATCATTGCAAGATACAGTTATGCCATGACAGGTTACATCCTGGCTGAGTATCCGGAACTGACAGCCAGTGAAGCGATTGAACGGTCTAAGGAAATGATGTCAGGGAATAGATTCAGGCTGTTTTGTTTACAGTTTAGTTTCATTGGTTGGGCTATCCTTTGTTCGTTTACTTTGGGTATCGGTAATTTGTGGTTGAGACCATATAAGCAGGCGGCTGAAGCTGCTTTTTATCGGGAAATTTCCGGAACAGAAGTGTAGTGGAGGTATCCCATTGGAAACAACTTATATTGTCCTATTTATTATATTTATCGTGCTATATATAGAGAGTCGTAACGAGAAGGCATGTGTTAGATTAAAGAAATAAACTGAATGCTGGAGAGATGTAGTATGGGATTTTGGATATTTATGGTAGTGATGGATTTACTAATTCCTTTGACAATGATCGGATTTGGCCGTTACTTTTTAAAAAGCGCTCCAAAGGAAATCAATATAATATTCGGATATAGAACGACAATGTCTATGAAAAATAGAGACACCTGGGAATTCGCCCACAAATACTGTGGAAAGATCTGGTATATTGTCGGAATTGTTATGTTGCCATTTACTGTGATACCGATGTTGTTTGTTATTGGAAAGGATGT
>JAZUCP010000134.1:0-8897 GCA_045639165.1 Acetatifactor sp.
GAGGCATCTGCAACAGCTTGGGGTTGCGATTTAAGCTATGAGTATGTTAAAATAAATGCAGACTATCGTTCATAAAAAGATGCCGGTGCCGGAGGAGAAGATTATGGAAAAAGATATGGAAAAAGTAATGCAAAAGGCGGAGGTCCTGATCGAAGCCCTGCCTTATATTCAGAAATTTAATCGAAAAATCATCGTTGTAAAGTATGGCGGCAGTGCCATGAGTAACGAAGAGCTGCAAAAAAATGTCATTAAGGATGTAACCTTATTAAAGCTGGTAGGCTTTAAGCCCATTATCGTCCATGGCGGCGGTAAGGAGATCAGCCGCTGGGTAGGCAAAGTGGGCAAGGAAGCCAAATTCGTCAATGGTCTGCGAGTAACCGATGCTGAGACCATGGAAATTGCAGAAATGGTATTAAACAAGGTGAACAAGAGTCTGGTTACCATGGTGGAAGAGTTGGGTGTCAACGCAGTGGGTGTCAGCGGTAAAGACGGCGGCCTGTTAAAGGTTGAGAAAAAGTATGCGGGCGGAGAAGATATCGGTTTTGTGGGAGAGATCACAGAGGTAAATCCGAAGATTCTGTATGATATGCTGGAAAAAGATTTCCTGCCCATCGTAGCGCCTATTGGTCTGGACGATGAGTTTCAGACATATAATATTAATGCGGATGATGCGGCATGTGCCATTGCTAAGGCAATTGGTGCGGATAAGCTGGTATTCTTAACAGATATTGAAGGTTTATATAAGGATATTAATGATAAAAATTCTTTTATCTCCAGAATTCATGTTTCAGATGCAGAAGAGCTGATCAGTGGCGGATATATCGGAGGCGGTATGTTACCTAAGCTGGCAAATTGTACTTCTGCCATCCGCAATGGTGTTAACAGAGTACATATTTTGGACGGACGTATTCTTCATTGCCTGCTGCTGGAGATCTTTACTAACCATGGTGTGGGTACTGCAATAGTGGCGGATGAGGAAACCGGACATTAATTTTGGAAAACTACACATTGACGCAGTTTCACAAGCAGACTTGTGAAATGAGAGCTAGGAAGGTATGAAAATACAATGAATGGAAATATTACTATGAAAGAGTATATCAATCTGGCGGAGGAAGCACTTCTTCACACCTATAATCGTTACCAGGTAGTGCTGGACAAGGGCGAAGGTGTGTGGCTTTATGACATCGAAGGGAAAAAATATCTGGATTTTATGTCCGGTATTGCGGTATTTGCCTTAGGATACGGCAATGAAGAGTTTAGTGCAGCCATTAAGGAACAGGTTGATAAGCTGATGCATACATCCAATTATTTTTACAATGTACCTGCAGTGCGCGCAGCACAGAAGATTAAGGCGGCTTCGGGTATGGACAGAGTGTTCTTTACCAATTCCGGTGCGGAATCGGTGGAGGGTGCCTTGAAGGCGGCTGTAAAGTATGCATATTTAAAGGACGGCAGTCATGATCATGAGATCATTGCCATGAATCATTCTTTCCATGGAAGAACTATGGGAGCATTGTCCGTTACCGGCAATCCGAAGTATAGAGAGCCCTTTTTGCCTCTGGCCTGCAATGTTAAATTTGCGGACTTTAATGATTTCGCAAGTGTGGTAGCACTGGTAAATGAAAAAACCTGTGCCATTATCATGGAAACCGTTCAGGGGGAAGGTGGTATCTATCCGGCGGATCCGGGCTTTTTACAAAACGTGCGTAAGCTCTGTGATGAAAAGGATATTCTGCTGATTCTGGATGAAATCCAGTGTGGTATGGGAAGAACCGGAAAGATGTTTGCATGGCAGCATTATGGAGTGAAGCCGGACATTATGACCATGGCCAAGGCATTGACCTGCGGAATTCCCGGAGGAGCCTTTGCGATGACGGAAAAAGTTGCAATGAATTCTCTGGTTGCGGGGGATCATGGTACTACCTATGGAGGGAATCCTCTGGCAGCAGCGGCTACGGATGCCGTATTTGAATTATTTGAAAAGCTTGATATTTTATCTCATGTGAATGAGATCACCCCTTATCTGGAAGAGAGACTGGACAAACTGAAAGATAAGTTTGACTGTATTGAAGCCAGAAGAGGTATGGGACTGATGCAGGGACTGGTGTTTAACAAGCCGGTTGGCGATATTATTAAGAAGGCTATGGACAATGGGTTGATCCTGATCAATGCAGGAAGCAATATTATCAGATTTGTTCCGGCCCTTATCATTACGAAGCAGAATGTAGATGATATGATCGCAATTCTGGAAGGTTCCATTGAGTAATTTTGAAAGGAACAATATGAGTTCAAAGGTGAAATTTTTTGTAGCTCCCTTGATTGTTGGAGCTTTGCTTGGAGGACTGGCCTATAATGGCTGGAAGGGAATGCAGCCCTCTGCAGAAGAAGAAGGTATTTTCAATCTGTTTGAACAAAAGGAAACCATTTATGTCTGGTACAATGATGATACCATGACGGATTATATTAATGGTGCAGCGGTTGTATACGGGGATGAAAACGGTGTCCGGGTTATCCCCCATCTGGTATCGGAAAGTGAATATTTAGAAGCCATCAATCAGGCCAGCCTGGAAGGGGAACATATACCGGATCTTTTTCTGGTAAGTAATGACTCCTTGGAGAAGGCGTATCTTGCGGGATTGGCAGCAGAGATTGATGATCAAATGGAGATCGTGAATCCGGGATATTTCCCCCAGGTTGCATTGGATGCGGTAACCTACAAGGATAAGAAGGTGGCATATCCACTGTATTATGAAACCAGTATTTTATTGTATAATGAAACTTATCTTTATGAGTGGGCTGCGCAGCAGGCAACAAGAGAAGCAGAGGAGCAGGGCGTTGTTTATGATGAGGCAACTATGGCTAACCGGACCGAAGCCTATCTGTTGGAAGCCATTCCCCATACCATTGATGATATTCTTCGTATCGCAGACACTTTCGATGCGCCGGAGGCGGTGGAAGGTATCTTTAAATGGGATGTTTCAGATATTTTTTACAATTACTATTTTGTAGGTAATTATGTGAGTGTGGGCGGTGACGCCGGAGACGACAAGAGTATTTTGAACCTGAACAATCCGGAAGCGGTAAAGTGTCTGGAAGTATATAAGAATCTGAATCAGTTCTTTTATATTGAATCCGATACGGTTTCCTACGAGTCCGTACTTCAGGATTTCATAGATGGCAAGATCGTGTTTACCATTGTGACTACAGATGCAGCGGCTCGTATGGCACAGGCCAAGGCGGACGGAAGCTTTGCATTTGAATATGGTGCGGCTACCATTCCTGATCCCAGCAAGGAGCTGCAGGGCAGATCCCTTTCTGTTACCAATACGGTTGCTGTGAACGGATACTCCAGTCATAAGGAGCTGGCCAATCGATTTGCAGCCTATCTGGTTGGAGAGTATGCAGGCAATCTCTACGAGCGTGCCAATAAATGTCCTGTGAATTACAATGTAATTCATACGGATAAGCTTCTGGATGTATTTTATCAGGAGTACCAAAACAGTATTGCATTGCCTAAGATCATGGAAAGCAGCAACTACTGGATGGAGATGGAGGTTCTCTTTTCCAAGGTATGGAATGGAGCGGATGCAGCAGCACTTCTTGGTGAAATGGAGCATCAGATACAGACCCAGATACAAGGAATAATTGAATAAGAATTGATAGAATAAAAAGCCGGCAGACTGGATATCTTAGTAGTGAGAAAGCACATGAGGGGAGAAACAGATGATCGGCTTTTTTATTGCATTATTATCCGGAGCTTTAATGAGTATACAGGGGGTTTTTAATACCCAGGTTACAAAGCAGTCCAGTATTTGGGCGGCCAATGTGTTTGTGCAATTTACCGCTACCTGTGTATGTCTTATCATATGGTTGTTGACGGACAGAACTTCATTGTTGGCACCGCTTAGGGTGGAGCCCAAATATATGCTCTTGGGAGGAGCCATTGGAACCTTTATTACTTATACAGTAATTAAGAGTATGGATATGCTGGGGCCGGCCAGAGCGGTAATGTTGATCGTGGTGGCACAGCTTTTGGTAGCGTATCTGATAGAGGTGTTTGGATTGTTTCAGGTGGATAAGCAGCCTTGGGAGTGGAGAAAACTTGTGGGAATGGGGCTTGCAATTGCCGGAATTATCATCTTTAAGTGGAAATAAAAAGAATCTTAAGAAAAAGTTACTTGCACATTGGGAGTAACTATTTTACAATAAGATAGTCAGCATAGAGAGGCATTCCGTATACCCAAAGGGAGCGGAACTATGATGAAGAAAAGAAGAAATATCAAATGTACACTAATGTATTTGATCATGATCCCGACACTTCTTTGTCTGATAGGGTGTGGCGGATCCGGGGATGTGGTATTTATTCCTGAGGAAATTGTGGAAAATGAGCAAATGTCTGGAGTTTTAACTGCAGAAAGTGATGAGCAAATGTCTGGTGTTTCGGCAGCAGAGAGTAATGAGCAAATATCTGAAGCTTCGGCAGCAGAGAGTGATGGGCAAATGTCTGAAACTGTGTCTACAGTGACGGATGCACAATGGATTCAGGTGTATATATGCGGTGCAGTAGTGCACCCCGGTGTATATACGCTGTCAGAGGGAAGCCGGTTGAATGATGCGGTTTTGGCGGCAGGGGGATTTACGGAGGGAGCTGAAGAATCTTCTGTAAATCTCGCAGCCAAAATTGCAGATGAAGATATGATTTATGTGTATTCCAAAGAACAGATGGTGGCAGGCGAGTATGTACCTATGCTGCCCAGCAGTTTACAGGAGAGTGGACTGGTCAATATTAATACTGCGGATCTGAATACCCTTTGCACTTTGCCGGGGATCGGAGAAAGCAGGGCTAGAGATATTATTACATACAGGGAAAAGAACGGTGCTTTTCAGAAAAAAGAAGATATTATGCAGGTAAGTGGGATTAAGGAAAGTCTATACCAAAGAATATGTGATCTGATTTCTGTAAAGTAAAAATAAACAGAATGACAGGAGAGAAAGATGACTGCGAAGAGAGTTTTGGTTGTTGATGATGAGCGATTGATTGTGAAGGGAATCCGTTTCAGTTTGGAACAGGATGGAATGGAAGTAGACTGTGCATATGATGGGGAAGAGGCACTGGAATATGCCAGAAATAATAAATACGATATGGTGCTTTTGGATGTCATGCTTCC
This sequence comes from Acetatifactor sp., assembly GCA_045639165.1. GTDB lineage: Bacteria > Bacillota > Clostridia > Lachnospirales > Lachnospiraceae > Acetatifactor. The sequence continues at coordinate 5,169 of JAZUCP010000134.1, forward strand.
AAAGGTTACGGGATTTGATGTTTGTCTGCAGATCCGGGAATTCTCCAGTGTACCCATTATTATGTTGACCGCTAAGGGAGATGATATGGATAAGATCCTGGGACTGGAATATGGTGCAGATGATTATATTACCAAGCCCTTCAATATTCTGGAGGTAAAAGCACGGATCAAAGCCATTATGCGTCGTACAGAATCTAAAAAGGAAGCTGTGGAGCAGCCTAAGAAGCTCTGCAGTGGACAGATGGAGTTGGACTGCGAGAACAGAAGATGCTTTATTGAGTCAAAAGAGATCAGCCTGACTGCAAAGGAATTTGAAGTGCTGGAGCTTTTGATGTTAAATCCCAGTAAGGTTTACAGCAGGGAAGCTCTTTTGAAGCTGATCTGGGGTTCTGATTATCCGGGAGATGTGAGAACTGTGGATGTACACATCAGAAGACTGAGAGAGAAGATTGAGAAAACGCCCAGTGATCCTAAGTATGTTCATACAAAGTGGGGCGTCGGTTACTACTTTTATAATGAATAGGGATGCACTGTGAATAAGCTGAAGCAAACACTGAATCAAACGAAAAATATTATAGGGCAATATATTACGCTGCGAAGCCTTCGTGCAAGGATTTTTTTCATTATCCTGCTGGTAGGAATCATCCCTGCGTTTATGATCCGGCAGGGAATTATGAACTCCTATGAGCAGAGAGCTATTGAGCAGCGGTCACAAATTTTGCAGGCCCAGCTTAAGATTATTTCCGATCATCTGGTGAATGAAAACTATCTGGACAGTATTAAATCGCCAACTATCAATGCGGAGCTTACCATGTTGTCCAATATTTATGACGGACGTATTCAGATCATTGGAAAAAATATGAATATCATTAAAGATACATATGGTATCAACGAAGGTAAGACGGCTATTTCGGAAGAAGTGATCAAGTGCTTTTTGGGGCAAAGTGTTGTGAATTATAATCCGGAGTATGGTTATATCGAGATTACGACTCCCATCATGGAGAAGATGGGAAATCATACGGTCACCACGCCCGGTCAGAATCATAGTAATATAGCGGAGCTGGCACCGGGCAGCATAAGAGGGGTAATGCTGACCAGAGTTTCTACGGACTATATTCATGGCACCATGGAGGTTTTGAACCGAAAAGCAGCGATTATGATCACTTTGATCGTGATTGCGGTATTGGGACTGGCGCTGGTGCTGTCCATTGTATTGACCAAACCCTTTGAAAGGATCACAAAAGCCATCAATGAAGTGAAGGCCGGTTATAGTGATGAAAGCATCTCTGTGCCGGATATGGCGGAAACTGTGCATATTGTGGATGCATTCAATCAGTTGTTGCGTCGAATGAAGGTTCTGGATGATTCCAGACAGGAGTTTGTGGCAAATGTGTCCCATGAATTAAAGACCCCCCTGACCTCTATGAAGGTATTGGCGGATTCCCTGCTTTCCATGGATAATATTCCGGTGGAAGTATATCAGGAATTTATGGGGGATATTGTTTCGGAAATTGATAGGGAAAATAAGATCATTACGGATCTTCTGGCTCTGGTAAAAATGGATAAGACTGCAGCGGATCTGAATATTGCAGCAATCAATATCAATGATTTGACGGAGCTAATCTTAAAGCGTCTGCGTCCCATCGCCCGGAAGAAGGACGTGGAAGTAGTCTTTGAGAGCAATCGTGAGGTAATCGCAGAAGTTGATGAAGTGAAGCTTACCTTGATCATCTCCAATCTGGTGGAAAATGCCATTAAGTACAATAAAGATCAGGGCTGGGTAAAGGTCTTGCTGGATGCAGATCATCAGTACTTTACCATAGAGGTCAGTGATTCGGGAATGGGTATTCCAGAGGAATCCTTCGCACAGATTTATGAAAGATTTTATCGGGTGGATAAATCTCATTCCAGAGAGATCGGCGGAACGGGTCTGGGTCTTTCCATCACCAAAAATGCGGTATTGATGCATCGTGGATCTATTACAGTTACCAGTAAAGAAAATGAAGGAACTATTTTCCTTGTGAAAATACCTTTAAGCTATATCGCACAATCTTAAAGAGGAAGCGTATGAAGAAAATAATGATTCTATTATGTGCATTGGCATGTGTGTTGGGGATTACAGCGTGTGAAAACCAACAGGAAGTGAAAACCAATGCATATTCCGTATATTATCTCAGCAATTCGGAAACGAAGGTTGAAACCCACGAATATCAAATGAAAAGTGAAGGTCAGGAAGAGCAGGTGCAGGAAATGCTTCTGGTATTGCAGACCAATCCTTCCAGCCTTCAGTATAAGGCTCCTCTGGCCATGGGGTTTCAGCTGACGGATTATAAGGTGGCAGCGGGAAAAGTAACCTTGAATGTAAATGCAGATTATAAGCTGTTGACTGCTACTCAGGAGGTACTTGTCAGAGCCTCTATAGTAAAAAGTCTGACTCAGATTAAAGGAATCAATTTTGTATCCATTCTAGTGGATGGTGAGTCTTTAAGGGACGCAGAAGGCAAGATCGTAGGCTGGATGAACAGAGACCAGTTTTTGGAGAACGAAGGAAGCTCCTTTAACACGTACAAAACAGTGGATTTGAAATTGTACTTTGCGGATGAAACAGGAATCGGTCTCATGGAAACCACCAGAACCAAGGAATATAGCAGTAATGTCTCCATGGAGAAGCTGATTGTGGAGGAATTGATCAAGGGACCCAATGGAGAGGGCATTTATGCAACCATCAATCCCCAGACCAAGGTGGCAAATGTAATTGTGCAGGATGGTATCTGCTATGTGAACCTGGATGAAACTTTCCTGACCCAGGTGCCCAATGTAACCGCGGAGGTTACCATTTATTCCATTGTCAATAGTTTGGTGCAGTTTAAGAATGTAAATAAAGTGCAGATTTCCATCAACGGTGACAGTAACTTAATCTACCGGGATAAATTTAATCTGGCGGATTATTATGAAGGAAATCAGGAGCTTGTAGTAAATGATCAATAAGAGAAAGGCCGAGCAAGAGTGAAAAGACCATTGTTGTTGGGATGTATCTGCCTGAGTCTGATCATTGCAGTATGGACAAGATGTTTTGATGCTCCTCCCTTTTACAGTGATTTTCCTGTAAAAGAAGGGGAGCAGATTCTTCTTGTGGGGCAGGTATATCAAAAAGAATCCCGTTCTTTCTATGGAACGGAACAAACGAATCTATATTTAAAATCTATCAGAATCATTGATTCAAGCACCGGTCAGGTGCAAATAATTCATCCAAAGAATAAAATCATATGTGAGCAGAACGCTAAAATGTGGGAACCTCGCTTGGGAGAAGTGGTGCAAGTGACAGGTATCTGGAAGGAGTTTTCCCATGCTACAAATCCGGGAGAATTTGACCAGGCCAATTATTATGGAATTCAAAATATTACAGGCAAGGTGAAGGCAGAGGGAGTGACAACGCCGGAAGGACGTCTGCAAGTGTCCAAGGGGTTGGCAAAATTGAAAGAACTGGGAAATAGGGATGGACGATACTGGTACCTTAGGGAAGCGCTGTATCAATTAAAGGAAATGCTGCAAGGAAGACTGTATCAGGCATTGCCGGGGAAGGAGGCGGGTATCCTTGCCAAGATGCTTTTAGGCTCAGGCGACGGACTGGATGAAGAAATCAGGGATTTGTATCAGCGTAATGGGATCGTACATATCTTATCCATCAGCGGATTACATATCACAATGATCGGTATGAGTATTTATCAT
>JAZUCP010000135.1:0-8324 GCA_045639165.1 Acetatifactor sp.
GAAAATTTCCCCGATTTCATACCAAAACCTCTCTTTCCAGCAAATACTCCCTCATCTTTTTACGGATACGTGTAAGCCTCACTGATACGCTCTTTTCTGAAATACCTACTTTCTTCGCTATGTCCGAATAGTTATCAGAAAACCAGTATCTCTGCAAAACGGAAAGAGAAATTTATTATCTATTTTTTATCTATATTTTTATATGCCAGCAGCAACCTGGTAAAAATGCCAGATTGCCACTAACTCGCTCACTGTTAGTTACTTATTCGTCCTTTACCTTACGGACCTGCATCCAATAATGCTCCTGATTCAGATCTAAGGTGACACTGGTAATATCATTCGCCAGATCAAAGCCAAAGTTCTGAGCCGCAATCTCTATTTCTTCATATCTGGAGATCGATGCGGTCTGTTCTGTGAAGTTCAGGTTAGATCCCAGTCTGGTAGCCATATCAAATCCATTCCTGTCTTTATCCTTACCCACGAAATCTACACTGGCATCTTTAATCATGGATGCCTCCACAGCAACACTCTTTCCAGCCGGAATCGTTACATCAAAGGCCAGATAGATCACTCTCTGATCGTTCATAGCTGCGGAGAAAATATCTTCCAGCATTCCTACATCATAACGCTCCATCGGGTTATCACCGATCACTCCGTAAGTACAAAGCAGCTCCGCCGCAAGTCCCAGATACAGTTCACGTAACGGCATCTGGTCTACAGAAACTTTGCCGGTTACCAGAGAATCCATCTGAAGAATACTTTCATCCAGAAAATCTTCTAATAATACTGTCAGGATCTCTCCAAGGGTGGTTTCGTATCTGGTCACAGTACAACTAAGATCGTTCAGTTCCTCGCCCTCATCGCAACCACCGTCCCTATAACCCTGCAGCGTATAGCTGTCAAGATCCTGACCCAGTAGGATCACATAACCATCATCCGGGTGCTGTCTTTCCGGTGCCACATTAGGACGATACTCAATACCGCCCTTTCTGCGGGAACAATATCCTGATTCGTAATCCCATGAAGCTCCGTTCATACTATAGCTGAACACGGTAGCTTTCTCATAATCTATATGGAATGTAAAACTTAAAGTAGGATTCACATCTTCCGTAGTCTGGCTGTAAACAAAATCATGGAGCCGGTATACATACACCGTCTGATTCAGTTCCGGGAAAGCATCAAATGCAGAATTCTTGTAATCCTCAGAGGTCAGTAATGCCTGATACCCTTCAAAATTCTCCAGAGCATTCAGATTGACTGTACCAGCTTCAGCGGATCCCCATGCACCTTCAAAGCCACCGGAATAGGGGCCGGGATGCATCACTGTGGAAACCGTTTCCCCTTCTACAGAAATCTCCGGATAGTATTCCCACTCTCTCAGATCACCGGCAAAAGGATATAGCATGGTAACTGTCTTATCCTCTTCAGATGTATTTTGGAGAAGATAGGAATCTGTTACGTAAGCGTTATTGTCATAACGGTCATAATAAACAGTTTCTCCTTTATTCTCGTAACTCTCCTGATAAGTATAATATCCGGAGAAATCGTAGTTGACATTTCTTGAAGCAGTAATCCCACCAGAGTCGCCCTGCACCGTCAGTGGCATAACCGGACCAACATAATGCATGTAATTCAAGTCCGTATCACCACCGCCGCCTGCTTTGCCTCCCATGTGAATAAACACCTGACTCACACCTATGGTCAATACCAGACAGGCTGCGATAGCCGAAGACCATTTTGCCCATTTGGGGAATCTCGCCGTTTTGGATTTCTGGTTTATTTTTGCATCGTGAATAAACTCATCGTTTGCTTCACCGATCATATCGAGTAGATCATTTGTTTTCATCAATAATAGCCCTCCTTTACAAGCTGTACCTTCAGCTTTCCTCTGATGCGATACAGCATGGATGTTATCTTACTCTGGGAGAACCCAAACTGTTCCGATATGGAAGGGATTGAATCCATGTACCAGTATCGGCACAGGAACACCTTGCGTTCTGTGTCCGGCAGAGATTTTAAAAAACGGTTAATCAGCTCGATAACCTCCTGTCTCTCATACTCCTTTTCCACATTACTGCTTCCTGCAACACAGTCCTCCAGCTCCTCCAAAGCAAGCGTGATTTCACTACCACCACGCTTAACCGCTTTCTTCTTTCTGAAACGGTCGATGGCGATTCGTCTGGTAATCTTTCCAAGAAAGGTCGAGAGGATGGAAGGGCGATGGGGTGGCATGGAATTCCATGCATCGTAATATGTATCGTTCACACACTCCTGAGCATCCTCACTGTTCACCAGAATATTATAGGAAATACTGTTTAAATATCTGCCGTACTTATTTGCGGTTTCTGTAATAGCATTTTCATTGCGTTCCCAGTAAAGTTCTACAATGCGTGCATCATCCATCTCTACACCTCCGTGATAAAACTCGTGTACCCGGGGCTCAAAGCCCCGAAAACACTGACATTCTTGTTCGAGTACATGTACTCGAACAGCCCCTTCTTCTCTAGATGTAGTCTATTCGGCTTAATATGTCTTATCAAGGGTGCAAGCACCGCAAAGCGGCTAAAGCCCTTGACAAGCCCTATTTAGCCAAATAATAGGCACCTAAGAGAAGAATGCGGTAATATGTTACACACAATATCTAGTTCGAGTACTATACAACAATAGACCGTACTCCAACAGCCAGAAATCCCTGTTCGAGTACTATGAGTACTATAAATCAGATACACGAGTTATCTTGTCTTTTGATTTCTTAGGGCCCTTCAACTATCTACTCGTAAAAACTTGAAAACCCTTGCATGATGAAAACAACTTTGCACTCTATTTTATTTCAGTACCTCCCCACTCAACAACAGTAAATCCTGCTCTATCCGGAGCATTTAGTTTCTGCTCTGGCAACTCTACAAACTCATTGCTTGCTTTCCATGTCATAAACACGCGAATAAGAGTGTCCTGAGCAGGAATAACTTCAAGTTGAGCTGCGTCCCTGTAACGATCTGTCTGAAATGCAATGATGTTATATGGATTTTGTTCCATAAGAGGTAGCCAGAAAACTATAAATTCATTTGCCTCTCTGCGGGTAAGACCAAGTTTACCCAGAGCATCCTCAAGAAATGCTGCCGTATCAGTTCCCTTGATACAGAAACCTTGACTCATATCCCACTGAGCATCGGTTTCTCCTTCCCAATACAGGTAATTATAAGTCTGCCCCTTGGCATCTTTCAGTGTACCGTCCGGATACGCCGTTACTTCCCATCCACTATGGTAAGCAGGATAGGTGCAAGTCAGTTCTCCATCCAGATTAAGTTTCACAGAAACTTGCGTTTCCTCTTCGGGATAAAGATAGATTACCGGCTTATATGCTACATTAGGATCCGGTTCCCAGTCACTGACTTCCACTGTCAGCATATCTGCTTCCACACGCTGATTTTTATCATCATAATAGGTATTTTCATAAGTGCAGGATATCTGATCACCCACGCACCATTCCTCAGAAAGCGAGCCATTCATTTTGATTTCATAAGGCATAGGAATTACCGTTCTGGCAAAGAAACAATTGGAGTAAATCTTGGTAATCCTTATGTGATCAAAGATTTGGGTGCTATATGCCTCCGCTGTATCTTTATCGATCCAAGGCTCATTATACTCTAAATATCTCAAGTCATCGGAAAGAAAATTTGTATCTGTCCAATGCAAGATTTCTTGTGATCTTCCCTAAATAAGCTGATAATTTGCTAGGTTGCTGCGGCGGTATGGTATTCCACGCCCGTAACCAGGTATCGTTTACACATTCTTCACTGTCCTGATCGTTATATAAAATGTTATAGGCTATGTAGTGACAGTGTTTCCCATACTTGTCCGCAGTTGACCATATGGCAGCTTCTGAGCGCTCATTATATAATTCGATGATCTGCCTATCGTCCATTATGCTTCTCCTTTCTTCTAAGCACATAGTAGATATTTTCATCTCTTAGTGCCTCACAATGAGGTGTATACTCTTACCGGATTGAGCTCCCTCTACCAATATACACGACATATTTTTCACTGCGTTACAAGTTAATTCATTTTCAGTTCAAGTTTGTATTATTTTCATTCGCATCTATCACAAAATCTGCAAAATAAATTGAGTTATCATAATCTCCACTTTTTCTAAAATCCGTAATCTCTTTGCCAATACGGTACTTACCTGGCGGTAATTCTCCATACAACCACTCCCAGTTTACTGTCCATTCCGATTTGCTATTTTTCTGGATTCCCCAAGCTTCCATTGTCCACGCAAGATCTCCCTGAAGTACACGTTCCACTTCCTTCCAACCATTCTCCTGTGTCCAGTTCTCTATGATATACCAGCTTCCCGTCTGCAATTCACCCGTTGGTGCTCCTCCTGATTGTGTGCATACGATGCTTGCACTTGTTGAAGTGATATTATCTATTGTTAACGTTACTCCCCAGTTTTCTTCAAAAATCATGAATTCAGGAGGCATATAGGATGAGACTATTCGTTCATGCTCAGATAATTCCAACCAATGTAAGGTTGCATTGCATAATTCTGATTTTTTATATTCTTTTCCGTTATATACAATTATTTCATTTTCATAAGGAACAAGACCTAACCAAAAAAGAGAATCCGATGAAATATTTTCTTCTTGGCTCAAAGCCACCTGTAGCATCTGATCCGCCATTGAATCTCCATTCATGTCACAGGATATTGCCACATATTGATCTCCTACATAATAAGAGGTTCCGGCACCTTTTTCAATGGTATACGCAAGGAACCGATCACTCCACTTACTGTCCTCCATAAATTCTGATATGGACATTTCTTTGCTGAATTCATCTATCAAAGCACTCAATTTTCCTTCCAGACGAATTACTTTGTCTTCCTCCTGCAATACAGCAATTGCATTACTTTCATCCCAGCCTTCTGCCAGGAAAATGGCTGTTATCTCTGTATTTGGAATATTCGCTGTATAAAAGTTGGCATGATAAAACTCTACCGCAGTCTCCGTTAGCTTCTGAAAGTCACCATAGGACATTCCCAAAAATTCTTCTGGCTGATACTGCTTAGAAGATACTACAAGAGATGCCTCATCTTCTGCAAAAATAATCTTCATCACATAAACGCCTTCTGGAGCCTGCACAAAATAAACCGCCATATCTCCGTTTGCACTTCGAAGCTCTACATTCAATTCAAACTGACCAGCCTTATTTCTTTCCAGCGTATAAGTTTCTTTCTCAATATGGGTACTGCCACTACGATTCCCCGAATTAAAATTGTTATAATAATCCTCACTGACTACCAAAGAATCTGTATCCCAGTCTGTAGTAAAGACCATAACGCCCTTTTCATTAATATACCCTTGCGGTAACTTCTCGTAGTCCCAATCGAACCCTTCAGGATAATACACAGGTTGTACGTATGCATTGCAATCTTCACTGACTGCATTACAGCTAAAGATATCGGTACGGGCTAATTTAAATACCCAGCGAATTAGGGAGCCGTCCTCACTGGCTGCATAACTATCGCCCACATCGTAACCATATGTCAGGTATACATCTCCCTGTTTTGTCTGAATGAAATAATAGAACACTCCATTTTCATCATCCTGAACATTCATTTTCCATGCTTTCTCGGTATTCACCCGGATAGTATCAGGACCTATCATGCCAAGGGAGACATCTATTTCAGATTTAAAATAATCATCAAAGATGAGTGGTGACAGCTTTACCTCTTCAAATTTGCCAAACTGCTGCACCCACTCCTCACCTTTCGAGCCTTCCAAAACATCACTGGATACAAACATGGCATAATCTGACGTAAACTGATATCTCGGAGCGGTATCCGCTGTATAACCAAAGGAAAAACGCCCATCGCCATAGACCACTTCCTCTACCCGGTAACTGTGTCCAAAAGGCGACCGTGCATTCGAAGTATTATCCTTCGGATCTGTCAGGAAACATATGGCAGCTATAATACAGGCCAATAGTCCCAAGATAACCAGCCAGAATGCCGGTCTCTTGTAGTGTAACACCGCTTTCACACGATCCTTCACGCCTACTTCCCCAAATGCCAGAGGACAAGCGGATATCATATTACGTTGAAAACCTGCAGATCTCATACTGCATGATAACAGGGCATCTGAATAAGATTTTTTCTCCTTCTCTTTCAGACTGCCGATCACATACTCATCGCAGGCAAGCTCAATATCCCGACAAAGCAAAATGTACGCAACCCAAATCAACGGATTAAACCAGTATATAGTAAGAAGCAAAAAACCAAGTGGCTTCCACCAATGATCACGACGTCTGATATGAGCCTTCTCATGAGCGATTACAAAGCCCGCTTTATCGTCCTCTACCAAAGAAGAAGGAAGATAAATCCTTGGACGTAAAATACCCAAAACAAAAGGGGTATCTATGTAGTCACAAAAATAAATATTCTCTTTCGCCGGCAGGGAAACATCTGCTTTCCTTTTAATTCTCATGTAACTGATGAACGCATATATCAGCATCCCCATCATTCCGGCAACCCATATCACAGTCCCTACATTCATAACCACTTGCATAGGATTTATACTGTTCTCAACACGAGGAGCCATGCTCTCAGATAAATATGGGTTCACCACGCTGTTTACTGCCATTACCCCGGTATGGATAGTTGGTTTTTCTGCATACATAATATCCTGGGGAATAGTTTCCGCACTGGGAAGCAGACTGAATATACTTTCTATGGAAATCGGGCAGATGAGTCTGACAGCCACGAGTCCCCATAGAATACTTCTAATCCATTTCGGTGCATTTTTCAGGATGATGCGGAGTAAAATCACTACCAGAATGAGCCAGCTTGCAGTGATACTCATATTCAATAATTTAATAAAAGCTGTAGTCATACCTATTCCTCCGTCTCAAATGAATCTATCATCTGTCGGATCTGTGCTATCTCGTCAGAAGTCAGTTTCTTTCTGCTTGAAAATGCATTAAAGAATGCCGGAAGAGATCCTTCAAAGGTCTCTTCCACAAACTTTTCGCTCTGAATTGCATAGAATTCATCCTTTGATATCAGGGAGCTTACGATTCCATCCAAATTCTGGAATATTCCCCTATTGCACAATTTCTTTAATACGGTATATGTTGTTGTTCTCTTCCAATTCAATTCTTTCTCACAGATCTCTGTTAGTTTTCTGGAATGTATTGGTTCGTTCTTCCAGAGAATATCCGCAAAATGAGATTCCACCAAACCTAATTTCATATCTTCCATTTTTTACACTCCTTTCAGTCTATTCCTTATAGACACTTATAGTCTATCACAAGTAGACAGCTTTTACAATATACTTTAAGAAACCTTAAGAAATGAAAAAGAAGCAAGAATTTACTTGCTTCCCAGACTAAAGATTACATTTGCCTTTGTACCATAAATCAGTACCACCTGTAATGTTGTCTTTTCCGTTTCCCATTTATATCCCCGGCTTCGAAACTGACCTCCATCATTCTCAAAAGCTTCGCTCTCTGGTCCGAACAATCCCTGCAGTTGTTCGATTTGTTTTTCAAACCATTCCTCCGCGTTCCCATCCATCACAAAACCAAACTGTAACACTTGCAGTCGGTTATCCTGAAACTCCAAAGATGCATCTGCTGTCTGACCATCCAGCAAAAAACATTCTTTGGTCTTATAAAATTCAAATTTTTCCGGTGCGGGACTTCTTCCCGGATCCGTCTCCATTGGAATTTTTAACTTTTGTTTCGCATCATCCACCGATATTCCCCATGCCAATTGCATGTACTGATATTCTCTCCCTTGTCGTAAATCCTCCAAAGAAAGTTTTTTCTTTGTATTTCTTCCGATGAAGTATGTTCCGACTCCAATGATTACCGCCAACAAAAGTAACCCTACCACAAAAATCTTTTTCTTTGCCATCTCTATTCTTCTTCCCATTGCTCGGCCTGTTCCTTCACGTATCGCTCCATAATCTGCTGCCAATTCACCTCGTTTTTCGTTTCAGCAAGGTCACCGTACTCTGCAATATACTCCTGCTCGGCCTCTAACAAAATCCTAACGGCCGGATGATCTTTTTGTAATTCCTCCGCTGCATATCTTCGCTCCAAAGACTTGGCCATTCCATAAAACAGCTGAAACCACTCCTGCCCATGCAGGGTTTTGGTTTCTGTGAGAATGTCCTCACCCATCCCGGCAATCAACTCCTGACACTCCTTCGCCATCCGGATTCCCTCTTCACCCGTTTGCCCGCCCTGCAAAAATGTTTTGAAGTGGCCTTTCAACGCTTCATATTCCAGATAGTTTTCCAGTTCCATATTTATAATAGCCT
>JAZUCP010000136.1:0-5793 GCA_045639165.1 Acetatifactor sp.
GCTTTAGCTGCAAAATACAATGGTACAAAGGTCAAGAGTACCATAAATCCTGCAATTAAAAACAGATTTTCCTGTGGCACATCAATCACATGTCCGTAGACGTCATATCGCACTTCCTGCTGCGGTGTGTTCTTAATAATCACATTACCTGTCAGGGTTCCCACAAACATAGGAATCAAAGTAAAGAACATTACGCGGATTCCTTCCAGCTGTCCTCTATTCTCTTCCGGGAAGAGACATTTGACCCATATGGTACAAGCCTGTACAATCAACACATAGCCGGTACCTACCAGGAAAACACAGAAAAAGGCCGGAATGTTTTTGGCGGAAAGAAGCATTTCTCCATTTACACTTTCCGGAGATTTTACGAATAAATAGGTCAGGAACAAACCTGCCGCATTAATCAATACTGCCAGAAACACTACAAAAGGAATCTTATTTCTATTGATCAGGCGGGAAAACGGAATGGTCATCAATGCTGCAAACAGCAATGAAATACCTTCCACCAGCCCCATATTGGTCGCCGTAAAGCCGATATCATAAATCAGCCAGTTGCCCATGTGGGTAAAATAGAAATTAAACGGAATAAAGAATGCACAGGTTACCAAACATGCCAACAGCATTTCTTTAAAATGTGAATTTTTCTTCAATGTTCCAAATCGAAATACGGACAGCAACTGCTGTGAAAAGCTGCCTTCTCTGTGGGGTGTTAATCCTTCCTTATCCTTTACAAAGAAAAGGGATACCAAACCTACCAGAATAACAAAAAGGCCCATCACCCAAAACAACAATTGATAATTGTCCCGAGAAGGATCATAAGCAGCCGTTCCCACAGTAGGATTGCCTATATTGACCAATATTCCCCCCGCCACAGTCCCTACTACTGTACCAATTACCGGTACCACTGCCAGAACAGCACCTACCTGACCTTTATTATTATCATCCGTATAATCATTTACCCATACACTGAAGCCACAGTCACATCCCATGGATCCAAAGAAACTCATAATAGCATCTGTAAATACTACCAAAAATCCGGACAATGAAACCAGTACACCGATACCACTGACTCTTGCATATTCTGTCAGACCAAACAAAATGGTAGCCATACCCCAGATCATATATCCGAAGCATACAAAGATCTTTCGCTTGCCCATCCGATCTGAAAGAGTTCCAAATATAAATGTGGAAAAAGTAGTTACAAGTGCACTAACAATAACCATCCATGTAACTATATTTACATCTCCTGATATCTTGGCATAAACAAATGTATTAAACCACTGATTTTCCATATTCCAGCACAACTGTCCTGCCAAACCCATTCCCCAAAGCAGGATCCAAAAACTGGGGGTATTTGTTTTATCTACTTTTTTGTTCATTATAACCTGCCCTTATTTATCTTCTTATTCTTCCGTTTCCATCTCTTCCATCAATCTCATGCCAGCGGTATCTGTTACCGGCAGCGAGAACACAATGGATCTTGCCTTGGATTCCAGCCCGGCCTGATCCATAATGGCACGCATAATATCATTTTTGTGTTCCTTACGCACTACGATGAATACCATTTCTTTTTCCGGTACCAGTGTAACGCCCATGAACTTTTCTGCCCTGTCCGTTCCAGTACCCTTTGCATGGATCACCGTACCGCCTGCTGCGTGCACGCTTCTTGCCGCGTCCATAACCATTTCCGTATATCCTTGATTTGCGATTGCTACCAGCAATTCATAATTTGTATCCTTCAATGTTGATTCCTCACCTTTCACATAATCCTGCCCGCAGGTCAAATAATTCAATGCTTTTTTGCCACCGATACTGCTTAACGGTATAATAAACGCAATGCCCGTTCCCGGCACATCAATTTGCATCTTCCGACGAAGGCCCTGTTTTAATTCCTTCCACTTGGTATCTGTCACCACTTGAAAGATCACACATTTTTCGGATCCGTCCAAACCGAAATAGTCTAAAATCTCACTGGCTGCAGTTCCCCGTCCCACAGTGATTACGGAAACTTCTACGCCGCTTTCTTTATAAAAATTGGTAAATTTCTTGGTTCGGTCACGTTCCGTAATAGTGACCATCATAAATAATTCGCTCATCTATCCTCTCATTCTGCTGCCCGAACAGGATGCTGCACAGCCGGACAACTATTACAGTTCGATAATTGCATCTTCATCCATTGCAGCAAGAACATAATCTTCTTCGTTCTTCTTGCCGTAACGTTGCTTCAATTGATATACCATGCCCAGAATCTGAATGGTGATCAGCGGCGTCATCGCTACCATTGCAACCACACCGAAGGCATCTGTTACCAGATTTCCTCCCATAGCGATACATGCTCCCTGTGCCAGCGGCAGAAGGAAGGTGGCTGTCATAGGACCGGATGCAACTCCACCGGAGTCAAATGCGATAGCCGTAAAGATCTTAGGCACAAAGAAGGAAAGACCGATAGCAATTGCATATCCCGGAATCAGAAAGTATAAAACGGGAATTCCGGTAATGACACGTATCATAGCCAATGCCACAGAGGTTGCTACGCCCACCGAAAGACTCACACCCATAGCTCTTGCGGAGATCGCTCCGTCCGTAATCTCCTCTACCTGATGATTTAATACATAAACTGCGGGCTCCGCTTTTACAATAAAGAAGCCCATGAGCGCTCCCAGTGGAACCAGAAGATATTTCAGCTCACTGGCACCCAGCACTTGTCCAAGATAATTTCCTGCAGGCATAAATCCGATGTTGGCTCCTGTCAGGAACAACACCAGACCGATGTATGTATACACCAGACCAACCAATATCTTCTTTAATGCTCTTCCTGACAAATGCAGTGCAAAAATCTGGAACAAACCAAAGAATACTACAATCGGAAGCAGAGATATCACAATCTCTTCCATATATTCCGGAAGGCCATGTGCAAAAAGATTCCAAAGCTCAATAGAGTCTTCCACCTGTGGAATCTGCAACAAACTGATATTGCTTTCAGTAGGTCTGTAAATCATACCCAGGATCAATACCGCCAGAATCGGTCCGATGGAACACAGGGCAACCAGACCAAAGCTGTCGTCAGCGGCATGCTTATCGTTTCGAATTGCTGAAATACCTACACCGAGAGCCATGATAAAAGGCACCGTCATAGGACCTGTGGTCACACCGCCGGAATCAAACGCCACTGCTCTAAAATCCGCCGGCACAAAAAATACCAGTGCAAAAGTCACAATATAAAACAATACCAATAAATGCGGCAACGCAATACCAAATAACATACGAAGCAGCGCAAATACCAGGAAGATTCCTACGCCCACTGCCACTGCAAGGATCAGTGTCATATTAGGAACTGACGGAACCTGCTGTGCCAATACCTGTAGGTCCGGTTCTGATATAGTAATGATCACACCCAATACAAATGCAAGACTTGTGATCAGCCATACATTTTTAGACTGAGTCAGTCTGGCACCTACTTTTTCACCCATAGGAGTCATGGACATCTCTGCGCCCAGGGTAAAGAACATCATGCCTACCATTACCATCAATGCTCCCAACAAAAAGCTCAATAAAATGCTGGGGGTAATAGGTGCTATGGTAAAGCTCAGTACCAGCACAATGGCGATTACAGGCAATACTGCCTTTAATGCCTCTTCAAATTTTTCTGTTAGTTTCTTGTTCCAAAATCTCAAGTCATCACCTCTGTCTGATTATATATCAAATGCAACCTGACTGCAAGCTACACTCATTCCATTTTATACTCTAACACATTAACCATAATTCGTCCACTTAAGTTTCGGCAAAGAAATTTTGAGCTTTCCTCCTCTTCAATTCTATGCTATTATTAATATGACAAACTTAAATCTAACCCTTTCACAGGTTAAATACAGAAGCGAGGTAATCATGAAATACGATTTTACATCCATAATTGACCGTACCGGCATGGATTCCATTGCTGTAGATATTATTCCTTTCCCCGATGTGGAAATTGATGAGGGCTTCTCTCGTCTTCCTATGTGGGTGGCAGATATGAATTTTGCAACTGTGCCAACCATTCAGGAGCACATTATCGAAAGAACAAAACATCCTCTCTTTGGATATTTTAATCCTTCCGAGGAATATTATAACAGTATTATCAATTGGCAGGCTTCCCGCAATCAAGTGACCGGACTGACCAAAGAATCCATTGGTTATGAAAACGGTGTGCTGGGCTGTGTGGCTTCCGCACTTCAGGCCTTTACCGCTCCCGGAGAAGCGATCCTGATGCATGCTCCTACCTATGTGGGCTTTACCGGAACTGTCAACGCTAATGGACGTAAGATCATTCTCAGCAATCTCGTAAAAGATGAACAGGACATCTGGCGTATGGACTATGAAGATATGGATAAAAAAATCAAGGAACATCAGATCCATTTCTGTATCTTCTGCTCCCCACACAATCCTACAGGACGTGTTTGGGAAAAGGAAGAGATCGAAGCTGCTATGGAAGTATATCTGCGTAATCAATGCGTGGTGATCTCCGATGAAATCTGGTCCGATCTGATTCTGCCGGGTTACAAGCACATTCCCACGCAGAGCATATCGGAAGAAGCAAAGAATGCAACCATTGCCATTTATGCTCCTTCCAAGACCTTTAATCTGGCCGGTTTGATCGGCTCCTACCATATTATATATAACCCTTATCTGCGTGATAAGGTAAGAAAAGTGTCTGCATCAGGCCACTATAACAGTATGAATGTGCTCTCCATGCATGGTTTGATCGGCGCATACAGTGAAGAAGGTGCTGAATGGACAAACGAGCTTTGTCAGGTCTTAAACAGTAATGTGGAGTATGCTTATGATTTTATTCAGAAGAATTTCCCCGGCGTTACCCTCTCCAGACCCCAGGGCACCTATATGCTTTATCTGGATCTGAGTCAGTGGTGCAAGGAGCATGACCAGAAGATCGAGGATGTGATTCGTGCCGGCATCCGTAAGGGTGTGATCTGGCAGGATGGTCGTCCTTTTAACTGCCCGGATACCATCCGAATGAATCTTGCTCTGCCTCACGAGCTTGTAAAGGAAGCCTTTGACAGACTGCAAAAATATGTTTTTAACTAATGTTGCATAAATATCTGCCTGTAACAGCATACTGTTCTTATATAACCAAAAAGTCCCTGAAGATTTTTCAAGATTTTTGATTTACAATCCCGCAATTTCTTGCTATACTACTTCAGTAAGAAATTGTTTACACGGCGTATTTTCATTGTGAATAAACGCCAAATTTATAACAAGGAGTGTGTATAATTTATGAGTCGTATGGTTGGTACCGTATCTCGAGGTCTTCGTGCCCCGATTATTAGAAACGGTGATGATATTGTTGAAATCGTTACTAATACAGTTTTGGAAGCCTCAGCAGATGATGGTTTTGAAATTCGTGACCGTGACGTTGTTGCCATGACCGAAGCTATCGTAGCTCGTGCACAAGGCAATTATGCCTCCGTAGATAATATTGCCGATGATGTTCGTACAAAACTGGGAGGAGAAACCATTGGTGTTATTTTCCCCATCCTGAGCCGTAATCGTTTTGCAATCTGTCTTCGCGGCTTTGCCAAGGGCGCCAAGAAAATCGTTCTTATGTTATCCTATCCTTCTGACGAAGTAGGTAATCACCTGATCAGTCTGGATGCAATGGATGAAAAGGGCGTGGATCCTTATAAGGATGTTCTTACCCTTGAAAAATATCGTGAATTATTTGGCTATGAAAAACACAGATTCACCGGTATTGATTATGTTGAATATTATGAATCTTTGATCCGCGAGTGCGGTGCT
>JAZUCP010000137.1:0-1672 GCA_045639165.1 Acetatifactor sp.
GAAAGCCAGTCTAAGCATATAATACAGGAAGAAATCATGGAGTTCATAAGGTCCCACAAGATCCTCTGTCTTTTGACTGATCTTACCATCCTCCGGCGGAAGAAGCTCCGGACTAACCGGTGTATCCAGTACATCCAGCAGTACTGCTGCCAGTTCTTCATTACCGCAGGTTTCCGCATAATACTGCACCAAATGTCTCACCAGTGTCTTAGGCACGCCGGCATTTACACCATACATGGACATATGATCCCCATTATAGGTAGCCCAACCAAGGGCAAGCTCTGACATATCTCCGGTACCGATCACCAGACCGCCGATCTTATTGGCAATATCCATCAAAATCTGGGTTCTTTCTCTGGCCTGTGCATTTTCATAAGTCACATCATGCACATTCTTATCATGACCGATATCATTAAAATGCACCAATACCGATTCCTTGATATCAATTTCACTCAGCTCCGTACCCAAGGTTCTGGCCAGGGTACAAGCATTATCGTAGGTTCTGTTGGTGGTTCCGAAGCAAGGCATGGTAATTGTTTTAATATTGCTTCTCTCAATCCCCAGCATATCAAAGGTTTTGGCTGTAACAAGCAAAGCTAACGTGGAATCCAGACCACCGGAAAGACCGATCACTGCGGTCTTACAACCAATATGCTCATATCTTTTCTTCAAGCCATTGGCCTGAATCTCCAAAATCTCCCGACAACGATTCAACCACTCTGATTTGTCCTTTGGAATAAAAGGAATCGGATCAAAGATTCTGTCTAATTTCGTTTCTTTTTTCTCCAGATCAAAGGGAATTGCCACATAATATTCCGGCAATGCCTTTCCCCAGATACCCATTTTACGTCTTTCGAAAGCAATTCTTTGTACATCAATATCGGTATAAATACTTTCTCCCGCAAAACGCTCTGCCTCTGCTAAAAGGTTTCCGTTTTCCGCAATGATATTGTGTCCGGAATATACCAAGTCCTGAGTGGATTCACCATCTCCTGCACAGGCATACACATAACCGCAAAGCAGACGTCCACTGGTTGCTTCTAAAAGCAATTTTCTGTAGGCATACTTTCCTACGGATTCACTGGATGCGGAAAGATTTACAATTACCGTTGCACCGGCCATTGTGTGCGCGGTGCTTGGAGGATTTGCCACCCAAAGATCCTCACCGATCTCGCAGCCTACTACCAGTCCCTTTACTGTATTACAATGGAACAAAAGATTGGTTCCGAATGGTATTTCCTCTCCATCCAGATCAAAAAACTCTACTTCCTTATTACCTTCCGCAAAGTATCTGCTCTCTGAAAATTCTCCAAAACCGGGAATATAGGACTTGGGAACCATACCGATAACAGAACCATCACACAGTACGGCAGCCACATTGTACAATCTGCCCTCTTTTTCCACCGGCAAGCCTACAAATACCAGTGCTGCATGCCCCTCCGTGGCATCCGCGATCCTGTGAAGCTGCTCCAGGGTTTCTTCCAGTAAAAGTCCCTGCAAAAACAGATCTCCGCAGGTATACCCGGTCAGACATAATTCCGGAAATACAATCACCTTTGCGTCTTTTTCATATGCTTCCAAAAGCTTCTGGCATATCATATCCGCATTATGCTTCGGGTCAGCCACTTTCAGCTTCATCGCCATTGCCGCAACTTTTACAAATCCGTTCTTC
>JAZUCP010000138.1:0-3424 GCA_045639165.1 Acetatifactor sp.
GAAGAATTTGGAGTAGCCATCGGAGTGGATGGGGTTCTCCAATAAAGTATAAAAGAAAAGCATAAGCGGAGGTTGCTATGGAAAAAAGAAGAATGAATAAATTAGAGATTGAGACCTCTCTTTTAGGGTTTGGGTGTATGAGATTTCCTACCATTGAAGGGGAGAAGATTGACTGGGAAGCAGCGGAAAAGATGCTGGATAGGGCTTATGAGATGGGTGTGAATTATTATGATACAGCCTATCCTTATCACAATGGAGAAAGTGAAATCTTTGTGGGAAGTGCCATGAAAAAATACGATAGAAGCTCCTTCTATCTGGCAACCAAGCTTCCCTTGTGGAAGATTGAAAAGCTGGAAGATGTAGAAGAGACTTTTAACGAGCAGTTACAGAAGCTGCAGACGGATTACATAGACTTTTATCTCATGCATTCTGTTGGCAAAGAAAGATGGGATAAGATGGTAGCTCTGGGCGTGGTTGAGAAGCTGGCTGAGTTAAAGGCATCCGGTAAGATCCGTTATTTAGGCTTCTCCTTCCATGATGATTATGAAGTGTTTGAAGAGGTCCTGCGGTATCGTGACTGGGATTTTTGCCAGATTCAGTTAAATTACATGGATACGGAGATTCAGGCAGGCATGAAGGGATATGCCCTGACCGAGGAGCTGGATATTCCGCTGATAATTATGGAGCCTATAAAGGGCGGTTCCCTGGCTGCCTTTGCGGAGGATATCACCTCTAAATTCCGGGCACTGGATCCGGAAGCCAGCACCGCATCCTATGCATTAAGATGGGTAGGATCTCTGCCCAATGTAAAGGTTGTGCTCAGCGGCATGTCCAATATGGAACAGGTGGAAGATAATTTAAAGACCTTTGGGGATTTCAAGCCATTAAATGAAGAGGAACAAAAGACCATTCAGGAGATCGTAGAGCTGATCAACAGCAGAGTACAAAATGGCTGTACCGGATGCGGCTATTGCATGCCTTGTCCGGCAGGGGTAAATATTCCCAGAAACTTCAAGGTTTGGAATACTTATCATATGTACCAAAACTATAATGTGGTAAAATGGGCCTGGGAGCAAGGTCTGGGTGAGGAAAAGCAGGCGAAGAACTGCATCAAATGTGGAAAATGCGAAAAAGCTTGTCCCCAGAAGCTTCAGATTCGAGGGGATCTTGAAAAAGTACAGGCAGATCTGGATAAAAAAGAAATGATTCTTTAAAGAGATTGATTTTTTTGATTTAGGTAACTATAATATAGGGCAAAGGTTTTCAACAGGAAATGACGGAAGAAGAAAGGAAATGAAGATGAAAGCAGCAGTTTTAAAGAGATTTGCGGAAATTTTTGGCGATACAGAGGGTACAAAAGTATATTTTGCGCCGGGACGTGTAAACCTGATTGGTGAGCACACAGATTACAATGGTGGACATGTATTTCCCTGTGCACTTACCATTGGTACATATGGAGTGGCAAGAAAAAGGGAAGACAATAAATTGCGATTTTTCTCTATGAATTTTGAACATTTGGGAGTGATCGAATCTTCTTTGGAGGATTTAAAGCCATATCCGGAAGCAGATTGGACCAATTATCCAAAGGGCGTTATGTGGGCATTTGGAGAAAAAGGAATGAAAGTGCCATGTGGTATGGATATTCTTTTGAATGGTAATATTCCCAATGGTTCGGGCTTGTCTTCTTCCGCATCTGTAGAAGTATTAACCGGATTTATCCTTAGAGATCTGTTTGGTTTTGAAGTAAGCAACCAGGATCTGGCTTTGATCGGTCAGTTCTCAGAAAATAAATACAATATGGTCAACTGTGGTATTATGGATCAGTTTGCAATCGCAATGGGTAAGGAAAACTGTGCCATCTTTTTGGATACAGCAGATCTTTCCTATGAATATGCACCCATCAAGCTGGAAAATGCAAAGATTGTGATCAGCTGCTCTAACAAGAAGCGCGGTCTGGGAGATTCCAAATACAATGAAAGACGCTCAGAATGTGAAACCGCCCTTGCAGAGCTTCAGAATGTGATTAACGCACCTTCTCTGGGTGCATTGACGGAAGCACAGTTTGATGAAGTGCGGTATGATATTGCCAGTGATGTTCGCCGTAAAAGAGCAAAACATGCGGTTTATGAAAATCAGAGAACCATCAAGGCGGTAGAAGCATTAAAGGCAAATGATGTGGCCCTTTTCGGTCAGCTGATGAATGCCTCCCATGTTTCCCTGCGTGATGATTATGAAGTTACCGGTATCGAGCTGGATACTTTGGTGGAAGAAGCATGGAAGATTGATGGGGTTATCGGTTCCCGTATGACAGGTGCAGGCTTTGGTGGATGTACCGTAAGTATTGTGAAGGACGAAGCCATCGACACCTTTATCAAGGAAGTTGGCGCGGCTTATGAACAGAAGATCGGATATGCAGCAGATTTCTATGTAGTGGAGATCGGCAACGGTCCTTGTCTTTTATAAATGGAAGGATTTTTTTCAGGAAAATGTGAAAATAAATTGACCTACAGAGACAAGGAGCAGCCATGATTTATACATACATCAAAAAATTAGTTCAATATGGTGTCCTCACCGGGCTAGTACCGGCTGAAGACGTTATTTATACCACCAATCGTCTGTTGGAGCTGTTCCAATTGGATGGTATGGAGGAGACAGAAGTTGCGGGCGAAGTTTCCGAACAAAGCGGCAGTGGAGAAGAAGTACAGCCCTGGGATTTAGAAGAGATCTTAAGGGGCCTTTTGGATTATGCTTGCGAGCAGGGAATTATTGAAGACAGTATCACTTACAGAGACTTGTTTGATACCAAGATCATGAGTATGCTGATGCCCCGCCCCAGTGAAGTGATCCGGACCTTCTGGGATCTGTATTACAAGGAATCTCCCCAAGCGGCAACGGACTATTACTATAACATTAGCAGAAATTCCGATTATATCAGAAGATACCGCATTGTAAAGGATCAAAAATGGGTAACACAGACTCCTTATGGTGATTTGGATATTACCATCAATTTATCTAAACCAGAGAAAGATCCAAAAGCCATTGCAGCAGCGAAGAATGCAAAGCAGGCGGGGTATCCCAAGTGCTTACTGTGCGTGGAAAATGAAGGATATGCAGGCCGGGTAAATCATCCCGCAAGACAGAACCATCGCATCATACCGGTGACCATCAACGACAGCAGATGGGGATTTCAGTATTCTCCATATGTTTACTATAATGAGCATTGTATCGTGTTTAACTCTCAGCATATCCCTATGAAGATTGAGCGGGCTACCTTCTGCAAGCTGTTTGATTTTGTAAAGCAGTTTCCCCATTATTTCGTGGGCTCCAATGCAGATCTGCCCATTGTAGGCGGTTCCATTTTAAGCCATGATCATTTTCAGGGCGGAAATTATGAATTTGCAATGGCAAAAGCTCCCGTGGAAGA
>JAZUCP010000139.1:0-3250 GCA_045639165.1 Acetatifactor sp.
CCTTAAAACTGCCCCAGAATCGCCTTCTGGCGGCTCTGAAGGGTATCTGTGGCATGAAACTGTCCCAGATCAAAAAGGGACATCTGCTGATAGCTCATTCCATCACTGCCAAAGCGAATCCGATCCTTGTCGCAGGTCAGATTCCGCACGATATAGTCCTCCTCCAATTTGGTGGGATACATCATCCGTCCATTGCAGGTAATAAAATAAAGTGCCCGTTTCAATACCACTCCAATCTTTTTCAGGTCCGAAAAATCCAGTCTTGCACTTCTGCGGGCTTTTAAAATCCTTCGGGCACTGGTCACTCCGATCCCCGGCACCCGCAAAAGCATTTCGTAGGATGCTCTGTTGATCTCCACCGGAAATACTTCCAAATGCCGCAGGGCCCAGTCCTCCTTGGGATCTAAAAGCACATTGAAGAAGGGATGCTTTTCATCCAAAAGCTCACCTGCCTGAAATCCATAAAAACGCAGCAGCCAGTCTGCCTGATACAGACGATGCTCCCGAAGCAGGGGCGGTCCTCCCGGCAATGCGGGCAGAGCCTTGTCCTCATTCACCTTTACAAAGGCAGAATAAAAAACTCTCTTTAATTCAAACTTCTGATACAGACTCTCTGCCACATTCAAAATCTGGTAATCACTTTCTCCGGTTGCCCCAATGATCATCTGTGTGGACTGACCTCCGCTGACAAATCTGGGGGCATTTT
Organism: Acetatifactor sp.; assembly: GCA_045639165.1. GTDB lineage: Bacteria > Bacillota > Clostridia > Lachnospirales > Lachnospiraceae > Acetatifactor. Next base: position 707 of record JAZUCP010000139.1, read on the forward strand.
TATAAAGGACCAATTCATCCTTATTCACCTTAATCCCCTCCTGTATCTGCTTCATAGGCGTTAAGATGGTCTTCCGATGCTTGTTGGGCGCCAGTGCCTTGAGCCCGTCCGCCGTGGGCAATTCCAGATTTACACTCATACGATCTGCCAGAAAGCCCACCCTTTTTATCAGCTCCGGATCTGCTCCCGGAATTCCCTTCACATGAATATATCCGTTAAAACCATATTTATACCGCAAAAGGTACAATGTCCGGTAGATCATCTCCATGGTGAAGGTAGGGTTGTGGATAATCCCCGAACTTAAAAACAGACCCTCTATATAATTCCTCTTGTAAAACTCCATGGTAAGTGTACAGATCTCCTCCGACGTAAATGTGGCTCTTCTCACATCATTGGAACAACGATTGATACAATATTTACAATCATATACACATTCATTGGTATGGAGAATCTTCAGCAAAGAAATACATCTCCCATCACTGCTAAAGCTGTGACAAATCCCTGCCTGTGTACAATTCCCCATATCCCGGCCATTGCCCTTACGCTCCACACCGCTGGAAGTACAGGCCACATCAAATTTAGCACTGTCCGTCAATATCTCAAGCTTCTCCATCAGGGTCAGCTCCCCCGGACGAATCATAAAATCCTTCATGCTTTCCTCTTTCTTTACTAAAAAACATCAAAAAATAGTGCGACATCATTATCGAACTTTTGTTCGAATTAATGATATCACACTATTTTGAGTTTTTCAATATTTTTCAGAACAAATGTTCTGTGTTTAATTTTCCAAATATCTATTTAAATTTCCAATATTATAAAGCGGCATGTTTACCATCCACTCCTGCTCCCTGAAATCAGACATGGATGTTCTGACAGCCTTCTTCATTTCGAACTTTTGCACAAAAGTCTTTAAACTTTTCGCCTGAAGATTTTCCGCAGCCTTTACTTCCAGCGGAATAATTTCTGACTCCGTTTGTATCAAGAAATCCAACTCAGCACTGGCATTATCTGCAGACCAATAAAAAATATCATTTTCAGGAGTGACCACGAGCTGCTGCAGAACATACTGCTCTGTGAGAGCCCCCTTAAATTCTTCAAACAGTCTGTCTCCCTCCAAAATAGTTCTGGCATCCAGTCTGGACATAGCTCCCAACAGACCGATATCCACGACAAACAGTTTAAATGCTGAAAAATCCTGATATGCTCTCAGGGGAAAATCCGGCTTTTTGATACGATTTATTTTGTACACAAGCCCTACATCCATCAGCCATGTAATTGCCACTTCATACTCTCTCGCTCTTGCCCCTTCTCTTACCAATCCATAAATGAATTTTTTATTTTCCTTTGCCAATTGGGCCGGAATCGAATTCCACAACATCCTGATACGCGTCACCAGTTCTCCCGGAGCATGTTTTGACAAGTCATTTTCATAGGCAAAAAGCAATTTATTCTGTATGCTTCTCACACTCTTGAAATCCCGATTGGTTATAAACTCTAAAACAGCCTCCGGCATTCCTCCCACATAATAATAGTACTTCAGATAATCCACAAACTTTGTCTTAAATATCTTCATCATCTCAAAGTCATTATTGTCCAGCACCTTTAAGAGCATTTCTTCTTCACATGCCAAAAGAAATTCCCGGAAAGTCAGTGGGTACAAATCACAAAAATCAACCTTCCCAACAGGAAACGAAGTTCCTTCATGCAAGGCAATTCCCAAAAGAGAACCTGCCGCCAGAATATGATACTGGGGTGCCAACTCCTTAAAATATTTCAAGGATTTTAATGCTCTGGGAATTTCCTGGATTTCGTCAAAAATAATCAGTGTTTTTTCCGGATCAATCTTAAAACCCACCTCAATTTCAATAGAGGCAATGATCCGCTCAATATCAAAAGCTTCCCGAAATGCATTTACCATTCTTTCGTTTTCATCCATGCTGACGTAGGCACACATTTCATAACTGGTTTTTCCAAACTCCTTCATCAGCCAGGTTTTACCCACCTGGCGGGCACCACGCAGAATCATCGGCTTTCTGGTCGGACTATTTTTCCACTTTATTAATTGTTTTATGGTCTCTCTATACATCCTTGATCCCTCCCCACTTGATGCTGTTTGTTTTCTTCCACTTTCATTATAAACTATTATATTGCATCTTTCAAGAATGTATACACATTTTCCAAAGGACTTTTTGGCAGCCAAACACATTTTCAGAAGGACTTGCAAAAAAAAACATACTTGCGTGAAAATCTGATTGCACTTCCAATCGAATATATATACAAAACCGAGGCTTTGACCCAACATCAAATGTTTGGAACAAAAGCCTCTTTTTTTACATTCCCTACCTTATATCATACACCGATCTCAACCGAATTGTTCCCGGCGTGCCTTCTAAGATTTTCACGGTTTTCTGCCCTGCATTCATGTCAAAATAATTATCACTCAACACAAAATCAGAATCCGGAGAATCGATCTCTACATACCTTGCATAAGCATCTGCATAAACAGTGATCTCATCCCCATTGACCTCACATCTAAGATGAGGA